>CAMDJM010000037.1 GCA_945900785.1 Akkermansia muciniphila | reverse complement strand
GGGAAGTTCATCGATGGGGTGTTTGAAAACCGTGGCACCACCAACTACACCGGCACGGCTTGGTTGTTCGGGCGCGATCTTGGCAACCTCCCCGCCCGGATTGAAAATGCGGCCGGCGGCACGTGGATCGTGGACGGGGAAGGCGATTTTTCGCAAAACCAGGGCAGTGCGAACTACCGGATCGACAACGCCGGGACCTTCATCAAACGCGGGGCGGGCACCACCACGGTGGTGAACAGTCCGATTGCCTTCAATACCACGGGCTCCGTGGTGCTGGAAGCGGGAGCCTTGTCGTTGAACGCTTCCGGTTCCCTCGGGGGGACCTTCGATTTGGCCGGATCCAATGACCTGCGGCTGAATAATGGCACCTACACCCTGCAGCCGGGCGTGGTGCTGCCCTTCATCCGCTTGAGTGCTGCCGCGCTGTCGGTGGCGTTTGATCACGAGGTGCCGCAGTTGGTGATTGCTGGGGATTCGCGGATCAGCGTGGCGGCCGGAAAATCCCTGACCGTGACCGGTCTCCTCGACTGGTCCGCGGGCATGATTACGAGGGATGGCCGGCTCATCATTGCGCCTGGGGGCGTGGCGGATCTGACCACTGCCAGCGGGAAGTTCATTGATGGCGTCTTCGAGAACCGGGGCACTACCAGCTATACCGGCACCCAGTTCCTCTTTGGGCGGGATGCCGGCAATCTCCCGGCCCGGATCGAGAACGCGGCCGGGGGCACGTGGATCGTAGACGGGGAAGGCGATTTCTCGCAGAACCAGGGCAGTGCGAACTACCGGATCGACAACGCGGGGACATTCCTCAAACGCGGGGCGGGCACCACGACGGTGGTGAACAGTCCGATCTCCTTCAACAACACGGGAACTGTCGTGCTGGAGGCGGGCACGCTCTCCCTCAATGCCTCGGGTTCCCTCAGCGGCACGTTCGATTTGGCCGGATCCAATGACCTGCGGCTGAATAATGGCACCTACACCTTGCAGCCGGGCGTGGTGCTGCCCTTCATCCGTTTGAGTGCTGCCGCGCTGTCGGTGGCCTTTGATCACGAGGTGCCGCAGTTGGTGATTGCAGGGGATTCGCGGATCACCGTGGCGGCCGGGAAATCCCTGACCGTGACCGGCCTGCTGGACTGGTCTGCGGGCATGATTACGAGGGACGGCCGGGTCATCATCGGGCCTGGGGGTGTAGCGAACCTGACGACGACTGCGGGCAAGTTCATTGATGGCGTCTTCGAGAACCGGGGCACCATCAACTATACCGGCACCCAGTTCCTCTTTGGGCGGGATGCCGGCAATCTTCCGGCCCGGATCGAGAATGCGGTCGGGGGCACATTTATCGTGGATGGGGAAGGGGACTTCTCGCAGAACCAGGGCAGTCCGAACTACCGGATCGACAATGCCGGGACGTTCATCAAACGCGGAGCCGGCACGACCACGGCGGTGAACAATCCGATCGCCTTCAGCAATACTGGCAGCGTGGTGCTGGAGGCGGGGGCGCTTTCGTTGAATGCCTCCAGTTCCCTCGGCGGATTGTTTGATCTGGCCGGGTCCAACGACCTGCGGCTCAATAGCGGCACTTACACCCTGCAGCCGGGTGTGGTGCTGCCTGTGATCCGCTTGAGTGGAGCCGTGCTGTCCGTGGCGTTTGATCATGAAGTGCCGCAGTTGGTGATCGCGGGGGATTCGCGGATCACCGTGGCGTCCGGGAAATCCCTGACGGTGACCAGCCTCCTGGACTGGTCCGCGGGCATGATCACCCGGGACGGCCGGGTCATCATTGCGTCCGGGGCCGTGGCCAATCTCACGACCGCCAGCGGGAAGTTCCTCGACGGCGTGTTGGAAAACCGCGGCACTACCAACTACACCGGCACCCAGTTCTTCTTTGGGCGGGATCTTGCCAACCTCCCCGCCCGGATTGAAAATGCGGCCGGGGGCACGTTTATCGTGGACGGTGAGGGTGATTTCTCGCAGAACCAGGGCGGACCGAACTACCGGATCGACAACGCCGGGACCTTCATCAAACGCGGGGCCACCACCACCACGGTGCTCAACAATCCGGTCGCTTTTAATAACAATGCCATCATTCGTGCGGAGGCCGGGACTTTGCAATTCGGAGCAGGATACAGCCATACGCTGCCGGCTTCCTCGCTGGTGCTGGCCGGCGGCACGGTGCGGCGCGATGCCGGCCTTACGTTCACGGCGGGGACGGTGGAAGGGCAGGGCACCCTCACTGGAGCGGTGGTCAATGCCGGTGCGGCGATTTCCGCCACCTCCGGGACCGCGCAGTTGAAAATCACGGGTGCCTTCATCCAGCAGGCGGGCGGGTCGCTCCAAGTGACCCTGCGGGGGGGGCGCGATCTTGCGGTGCCGGACCGCCAGACGGCGCTGGCGGTGACGGGTGCGGCCACGCTGGCGGGAAGCCTGGGCGTGACGCTGGAGTTCCCGTTTGCCGGGACGGCGGGCACGGTTTTCCCGGTAATCAGTTATGCCTCCCGGACGGGGGACTTCGCGGAAGCCACCGGATTGACGGGGAACTTCGGCTATGATTTTTCCCGGTCGTTCGCTGCCACGGCGATGAATCTCACCGTCCTCACCGAAGGGGAGTTGCCTCCTCCTCCTGCTGCGATCATAGCTGCAGGCTTCGGGCATTGGATTGATCAGCAGGCCGCCGCCGCCGGGGCGTCAGGACCGTCCGGGCGGGACGAGGATGCCGATAACGATGGGGCCAGTAATTTCGAGGAATACGCCTTCGGCACCCCACCTTTCCGGGCCGGACCGGCGCGGCAGCCCGTGGCCTCCACGTGGCAGGAATCCGGCCTGACCTGGGCCGTGCTGGAATTCCCCCGCCGCACCGATACGGCGTCGCTTCAGTATGAAATCATCGAATCCACCGACCTTGGCAGTTGGACCCCGGTGACGGAAACCATGGATCTGGACCGGGTCCCGGTGCCCGGCCAGCCTGGAGTTGAAATGGTGCGCGTGGCGGTTTGGCCTGCCTTGTCTCCCGGAGCCCCCCGCTTCCTCCGGGTGCAAGTCAGGGAAATCCTGCCCGCCCTGCCTGCGCCTGGACCGTCCAAACAATAGCACTTTCCGGTGAATGAAAAATGCCCTTTCCTGCACGCGGATCCAAAATGCCCTTCAACACCCATGTCAGCACTCCGGCTTGATCAACTTCTTTCGCGCTACGGTTATTGCAGCCGCCGGGAAGCGGTGGCATGGCTGGCAGATGGACGGGTGAAGGCAGAGGGACAGCTGCTGTCCCGTTCTGACCAAAAGATGAAGCCGGAGGGGGTGCTGATTGATGGGGAGCCGGTGGAATTCCCCGCGGGGCTGTTGATCATGCTGCACAAACCGTGTGGTTATGCCTGCTCGCACGATGCGGCGGAATCCCCGCTGATTTATGATCTGCTGCCGCCCCGCTGGATGCGGCGGAACCCCGGTCCGATCAGCATCGGGCGTCTCGACCGGGAGACCAGTGGCCTGCTGCTGATCACGGATGACGGAGCCCTTTCCCATCGCCTGACTTCCCCCAGGCACGACGTTGAAAAATGCTATGAGGTGACCACCAGCGCGGCCTTGCCCGCTGGACTGGAAAGCCTCTTCGCGGCGGGTGATCTGATGCTGCGGGGGGAAAACAAACCTTGCCTCCCGGCCCGGCTGGAGGTGACAGGCGGGCACACCGCACGGATTTACCTGCGTGAGGGGAAGTATCACCAGGTGCGGAGGATGTTTGCCAGCCAGGGCTGCCCGGTCACGGCGCTGCACCGGAGCCGGTTTGGCCAGCTCTCCCTGGATGGCTTGGCCGAAGGAGCCTGGCGTGCGGTGGGCGTGGCGGAATTGGGCTAGAGGCCTTTCTTCAGTTCCGTCAGGACAGCCCGGCACAGGTTTACCATGACCGGCTCCTTGCCAATGCCGGCGCGCAGGCAAGAAATCCACGCCTTGCCGGACTGGGCCCGGTCGTCCACCACCGCCAATTCCAGGACTTCATTGCTGATCAGGCCGACCTTGTGATAGAACCTGGCCTTGGGGAACAGCTCCTTTCCGCCATCCCAGGCATGCGGCCCGCTGTCCGGATCCATCGTATCCAACCCACAAAAGCCATTTCCCCCATGCTGCAGGAAGGTCACCATCTGAGGGCTGATTTTGAAGCGCTCCGCCTCTGGGATGAGATCGTGGAAGACGATGCGGCGCAGACAATCTGCCAGATCACGGGTGCTGGCCATATTGCCGGTGCGGCGGTCTATCACGGTGGCTCCGCGATCCGCCGACCACGAACGGCCACCCCAGAGATGCTCCACAAAATCCACCCGTCCATCCTGGGCACGCAGGGTGATACGCTGGCGCTCGGAGGGTTTGTAAGTGTAAGGCCGGGCGCTCCAGTAACCGCGCATCAGCGCACTATGGGTAAAACCGCGCTCCGGCACTAGGAAGCTGCCATTCAGATAGTCCAGCCCGGTAAAACGCAGCAGCAGGGTGTAGTCCTCATTGGAGGAGCGGCGCCAGATTTCGCTGAGCATCTCCGGCATGGCGCGGGCGCAGTCCAGCACCCAGGGCTGGTCTCCCTCCCGGCGCTCAAATGTCAGGGTAGTCTCCAGCGGCAGCCCCAGCGCATGGAGCCGTTCCAGGGCAGCCACGGCGGTGTAGATTTTAATGGTGCTGGCCGGCCAGAAATCCGTGGCATCCGGCTCGTTGTGATAGTGCCACGCCGGAAAGCTGGTGGTGCCGTTCACCGTCTCCACCGCCATCACGGTCGCCCGCAGCTTCAAGCCTGGAGCTGCGGCCTCCATGGCCGCCGTCAGATCGGGCACAGCAGCTGGCAACACGGGGGACATGAACAGGGAAAAAAAGCAAGTCCAAGGGACGGAACGAAGATGACGGGCGATTTTCACCCGGACCCATGGCGCAGCCTGGGGCCGGTGTCACGAAATTTTGCTCCAGAACGCGCCTCGATCCCGCCGTTTTCCGGACCGCGCTTGCTAAAGCTGGTATTCTGCGGATTTGTATAAAATGATAGACCAGCCAAATCCGGAAAAACCAGTTCGTATTCTCATCCTGGGTGGTGGGTTCGGCGGATTGGAATGCGCCCGCACCCTGAAAGGACCGCGATTCGCCATTACCCTCGTGGACCGGGAAAATCACCACCTCTTCCAGCCCCTGCTCTACCAGGTTGCCACCGCTGGCCTGTCCGCTCCGGAAATCGCCCAACCCATCCGGATGCTGCTGCGGGACCAGGAAAACGTCAGGATTCTGATGGATGAGGCCACGGGCATCGACCTCGTCCAGCGCCGGGTGACGCTGAAAAAGCAGACCCTGGATTATGACTATCTGGTGATGGCCATGGGGGTGCGCACGGGCTATTTTGGACACGACGAATGGGCAGCCCATGCCCCGGGGCTGAAGAATCTGGACGACGCCACCCGGATCCGCTCGCAGGTGCTGCGGGCCTTTGAGCGCGCCGAGTCCGGCGTGGAGGACGCCCAGCGTGTCAAACTCACGACCTTGGTGATCGTGGGCGGGGGGCCCACTGGCGTGGAGATGGCCGGTGCCCTGGCCGAACTATCGCGGAAGGTGCTTTCCCAGGATTTCCGCCACATCCGCCCGGAGGAAGCGCAGGTTATCCTGATCGAGGCCGGCCCCCGGCTTCTCACCATGTTTGCGGAGGACTTGTCAGAATACGCCCGCCAGCGGCTGGAAAAAATGGGGGTGCAGGTGCGCCTAAATACCATGGTGAAGCACATCGGCCCGGGATCGGTGGACCTGGCGGATGGCAGCATCGCGGCGGAAAATATCATCTGGGCGGCCGGGGTGGAGGCCAATGTCCTCACCAAATCCCTGCCGGTGCCGCAGGACCGGGCGGGCCGTCTGCTGGTGCAGCCGGATGGCAGTTTGCCAGGATTTCCGGATGCCTTTGCGGTGGGAGACATGATCAGCCTGACGGATAAAAATGGCGTCAAAGTCCCCGGCGTGGCCCCTGCCGCCTCACAACTGGGCCGCCATGTGGCCCGGGTCATCCTGGCCGAACTCCAGCACCGGGAGCGGTTCGAGGCCATGCAGGAGCGCGCGGCCTTCGGCTATCTGGACAAGGGCAGCATGGCCACGATCGGCCGCAGCAGCGCGGTGGCTGCCGCGTTCGGCCTGAAATTCCGGGGCTTCCTGGCGTGGCTGATGTGGCTTTTCATCCACCTGCTGTTCCTCGTTGGATTCCGCAACCGCACCGCCGTCATGCTCCAGTGGGTCTATTCCTACTTCACCTGGCGGCGTGGGGCCCGCATCATCACCCGTTAAGTCAGCGCGGGGGCATTCCTGGATGAGCAGGAAAAGTAACCCGGCTATTTGGCTGGTTTTGGTTTCGCGGCTGGCGGCATCGTCCAGGCGGGCAGCCAGGTTCCGCTGGTGCGTGTGGCTTTGAGGCGCTCCTTCAAATCCTGCTCCATGGTGGCCATGTGGCCGGCTCCATAAAATATCGCGACACGCTTTTTGGCAGGATTGGCGAGCACCTCATCCAGTTTTTTCAACGCCACGCCATTCCGCCCGGCGATGATCGCATTGTCCTTTTCCAGCAGTCCGCCTTCCATGATGGATTCGTGCTGCGTCAGCAACCGGGCAAAGATGACCTTGATCCGCTCCATGGTTTTTTTGCTGTAGAACAGCATCACCAGGTCCGCCATGCCGAGATTGTTGGCATCGCCAATTTTGTCCAGGAAGGCGGGATCATTGCTCAACTGGAAGGATTTCATGAGCAGCTTCATCATGGACTCGCCGCGCTCCTCCTGCATTTTGGCAAACTCCCCGGCGGTGGCGTCGGCGTGCACAAAGTTGGGACGGGAGTAGTCGATTTTATCCAATTGGAAAGCAAGGTGGAAGACATTGCCGATGCCCTGCTGCAGGCCGCGCAGGGGATGCGGCTTCGCCGGTGGCGTGCCGTCCGGGAGGGGCGTGTCCCGCTTTTGGAGCGAAGCCGGATCCCCTACCAATTCAAAGAGCACGGCATCATAGGTGCCCAGGCGGCGGTCCACCTCCTTGTAATAGGAGGCATCGGCCATGTGAACCACCCCAAAGAGATCCACCTGACGCCCATCCGGCAGGGTGAAAACCGCGACCGCGACTTCCAGCCGGCTGCTGTTTTCATCCTCCGCCAACCTGACGTAGCCCGAAGTCTCCGCCGCGTCCGTCTTTTCCACTGGATCGGACTTTTCCCCATCGGCGGCTTTACTCTCCTTGTGGGGAGGCTCCGCCGTCTGCTTTGCTGCGGCAGGATCGGGGACCGTTTCTGCCCACGCCGGTGGAATAGCACAGATCACCAGCGCAGCCGCGCCGGTCAGGAAAAAAGCAGGAAATTTCATAGGGTGGGAGGAGCGCCGGGCAGGACGCCGTCTTTTTATTTAACTCGGATCTTACCCCAACTCTGACATTCCGGCCAGAGGGATGTTCGCTGCGGATGACTCCAGATCAAGCCAAGGCGGGCAGGCCGGATTTTAGCTCCAGGCCCGCCTCCAGCAAATCCACCGCGCCCTCAGCTGGCGGACCGGTAAAGCGTTTCAAAAGTTGCAGCGTCGACCGGGCTGGGGTTGAATTGGGCGGTCCATTGGCCGGCGGCTTCCTGAGCGAGCTGTGGAAGATTTTCCGGCGTGATCAGGCCAGCGGGGATTTTTTCGGGGAGTTCTGCCTGGTGCAGGACGCCGGCGAGCCAGCCCGGCAAGGCTTCCCCGGCAAGACCGAGGGGGGCCGCCAGGGTGGTGTATTCCTCCCAGGCCGCCGGGTCGGTCATGTTGTGCTGCATGATGTGAGGCAGCATCAGGCCAACGGCTTCCCCGTGCACGATGCCGAAGTGCGCCGTGAGGGGATTTGCGGCGGAGTGTGCTGCCCCCAGCATGGAATTTTCGATAGCCGTGCCAGCAAGGGCCGCGCCGAGCAACATGGCGGCACGCGCGGTTTCATTGGTTGGCTCGCGGAGGGCGGTCAGATAATAGTGGCTGAGCAGGGCAAAGGCGGCGCGGCTGTAAGCGATGGAGATGTCGTTGCGCTTTTTGCTGACGGCGCTCTCCAAGGCATGGGCGAGGGCGTCGATGCCCGTGACGCGGGTGACGCGGGCGGGCTGGGAAAGCGTCAGGGCGGGATCGAGAATGGCGATGCGGGCGGCCGCTTTTTTGTCACCACAGGCCATTTTGGCGTGGGTGATGGCATCCGAAATGAGCGCGTAGGACTGGCATTCGCTGCCGGTGCCGGCGGTGGTGGGTATCGCGATCAGCGGCAGCATGGGTTTGGTCGCCTTGCCAGTGCCATGATAATCACTCATCCGGCCGCCATTGGTCAGGATGAAGTTGCATCCCTTGGCCGTATCCATGCTGCTGCCACCGCCCAGGCCGATGAGAAGATCCGCCTGGTTCCGCCTCGCGGCGGCGACGCAGGCATCCACGGTATCCGTGGTGGGGTTTTCCACCACGCCCATGAAGGCGCTCCATTCCACGCCTGCGGCTCCGAGGCTGGCCAGCACGCGGTCCAGATGGCCGGCATCCGCGATGCCCCGGTCTGTCACCACAAGGGCGCGGCTGGATCCCAGGTTCCTCGCGAAAACTCCGGTGCGGGCCACGGTGCCGCTGCCAAAGACAACGCAGGTGCCGGGGGCGTGACTGAAATCGGCCACAAAGTCAGGAAAAGGCCCCCCTGGAACAGTGGCGAGGAGGTTGCGGATAGGTTGGGGGTCAGGCATTTTTGGGGGGAATCATTCACCCAACGTATCCTGCGGGGGAATTCAAACCATTTTCCTGAGGTTCCGGAAAAACATTGGCGGGGGGTGCCCCACAAGGATCCCTGCGATGGAATTCCCCGCCTGGCAGGATCACAGGCCCTGCGGGTCCTGTGAATTCCGCCGGATTTCCGGCTAGCATTCCGGAAAGTCCTGTGCCATGGCAAAGGTGCCTGATGCGGGGCCGCTGCCCGTTTCCCAGCCAGTTGATGCGCGGTCATCTCCAGTGGCTCCCCGCGCAATCCCCTTGGCCTTGTTCCGGATATCTCCATGGAATTCATCTTCTTAATCGTCTTTACCGCACTGTTGGTTACCCTGATCGGTGTGCCTGTTTGGATAGTTATCACGATCAAGGAATTGAAAGGCAAACTGAACGGCACGAACCTGGAAATGGCCGTCCTGAGGTCCGAACAAAGAAAACTGCAGCAACGCCTGGCTGGCCTTGAGGCCGGTGCTCACCGCCCATCTGAGGCAGAGCCGGACCCCACGAAAACGGCCTTGCCCGCAACCCGGAAGAGGGCAGAACCTCTATCATCACCACCACCGGTCTCCCCGCCGCCCATGCTGCCTTTGCCGGTGGCCAGCCTGGCAAGGCAGGATCGTTCTCCTGCCATGGCCGCAGAGCCCGGGCCAGCAGCTCTCAACACGCTATCAGCCGCTGCCGCTGCCTCCAGCGCTTCGCCCGCTTCCTCCGCGCCTCCAAGGCCCATTCCGCCACCGGTGCCACAGCTGACGATGGAGCAGTTCATTGGTGGAAAACTGCTCGCCTGGGTCGGGGGGCTGGTCCTGTTCCTCGGTGTGATCTTTTTTGTTAAACTGAGCATTGAGCGCGGCTGGCTGCCGCCTGGGTTGCGCGTGCTGATCGGTTTCGTCACCGGACTCGGACTGCTCGCCGGCGGCTGGTGGAGCCAACGCTGGCCGCGCTATCAAGTATTGACCAGCACCCTCTGCGCGACCGGGATTGTCGTGCTCTATGGCGTTAGCTTTGCCGCCCACAGTCTCTACCGTATCCCGCCCTTCGATCATGCGCTGGTGACTTTTGCGGTGATGTCCATGGTGACAGTGACGGCCTTCTGGCTGGCGGTGCAGCAGGATGCCCGCGTGATCGCGGTGCTGGGCATGCTGGGCGGGTTTTTGACTCCGGTGCTGTGCTCGACCGGTTACGACAATCCGTTTGGGTTATTCAGCTATATCGCCTTGTTGGATCTGGGGGTGCTCGCCGTCTCAGAAAAGAAAAAATGGGCGGCCCTGCCGGGGCTGGCGGCGGCGGGAACGATCCTGATGCAATTTGGATGGTCCTTCCGGTTTTTCGAAAGCTCCCACTATGCTGAAGGGGCAGCGACTTGGATTCCCATCCTCGTTTTCACTGGTTTTGGCGCGCTGTTCGCCGCTGCGGCAGGCTGGAGAAAGGAGAATGGCGGAGCATCCCGCCACCTGAGCGGATCAGCCGTGGCGGTTGCGGCGGGTGCCATGGCGGCGGCCTTCGGGTTCCTCGCCCACCGCACCATCCTGGAGCGTCCCTGGGTGCTTTATATTTTTGTGTTCAGCATTTGCCTCACCATGCTCGGCCTGGCCTGGCGAAGACCGCAATTGGCAGGGATTTATCATCTGTTCAGCGGCCTGACTTTTTTGCATCTGGTGATTTGGACCGGGAGCGCTCTGACCCGTGCCCTGCTGCCCGCAGCGCTCGGGCTTTATCTCATCTTTGGGCTGATTCAATCCGGTCATCTGCTGCTGGCACCAACACGCCCACCGGGCTCCGCCCGCCTGCCCGCCTGGCCCCCTCTCTTATCCCTCGTGCTCATGCTTCTGTGCGTGATCACCCTGCCCTCCACAGGTCTCACGGTCTGGCCAGGAGTGTTATTGGCCGATCTGCTGGTGCTGGCTCTGGCCCTGCGGACAGCGGCTCCAGGCACGGTGCTAGGGGCACTGGTGCTGACGATGCTCACCGCCGGACTCTGGCTGTGCCGGGGCCATGGGGAGACTGGAAACCAAGAGGTCTCCCTGACTTCCTTCCTGGTGATTCTCGGATCCTTCGCCGTCCTCTTCACGGGCGCAGGCACCTTGCTGGCCCGGCGTTATCCCAAGGACCCGGCGGCCACCTGGTTGCCGGCCAGTGCCGCCGTGATGCCCTTTGCCCTGCTTATCCTGGCCACGATATATTTGCACATCCCCCAGCCTTCACCGGTGTTTGGCATGGCTGGGCTGTTGGTAATTTTTTTGCTATCACTGGCCCGCTTTGGCGGCATGGGAGCGCTGGCTCCCACCGCGCTCAGCTGTGTCCTGGCCCTGGAGGGGGTCTGGCACCTCAGCGCATTTGATCCAGCCCTGCCAGTGACGCCGCTGCTCTGGTATTTGGGGTTTTACCTCCTCTTCACCGCCTGGCCCTTCCTGTTCCGGCGGCTTTTCGCGGAGCAAATCCTGCCATGGATCACGGGTGCCGCTGCTGGCGTGGGCACGTTTCCGCTGGTCTATCAGGTCGTGAAACGGGCCTGGCCCAATCCCTGGATGGGCCTGGTGCCAGCCGCCTTTGCCATCGCCCCGCTGCTCAGCCTAACGTGGATTCTGAAAAAACACCCGGTGCAGAATCCGGCCCGGCTGTCGCAGTTGGCATGGTATGGAGGCGTGAGCCTGGGCTTTCTCACCCTCATCATGCCCATTCAGTTTGAGAAGCAATGGATCACCCTGGGCTGGGCCATGGAAGGGGCCGCTCTCTGCTGGCTTTTTGGCCGGGTGCCACATCCCGGCCTGCGCGGACTCGGGGCGGTTCTCCTCACCGTTGCCTTTGTCAGGCTGGCCCTCAATCCCGCCGTCCTCGCCTACCAGGTGCGTGGGGATACCCCCATCCTGAATTGGCAACTCTACACCTATAGCCTCACCATCGCTGCCCTTTCCTCAGCGGCCGCGTGGCTAAAGCCCCCGCATCATTTGACCGGTCATATCAATCTCCGGGCGCTCTTTTCTGGCATGGCGGTGATTTTGTTGTTCCTTCTCCTGAATATCGAAATCGCGGACGTCTTCACCCCCGCCGGCAGCCGCTCCATCGCCTTCGATTTCCATGGCAATTTTGCCCGGGATATGACCTGCACCATTGCCTGGTCGCTCTTCGCCCTGGGGCTCCTCATGGCAGGATTTTGGAAACACCTCGCCCCTGTCCGCTACGCCGGTATCGGCCTTCTCGCGATCGCCCTGCTGAAGCTCTTCCTCCACGATCTCGACAACATCGGCAGTGGCTACCGCATCGGAGCCTTCATGATCGTAGCCGTGATCGCCCTTGCCGCTTCCTTCCTCTATCAACGCTTTCAAACCGAGACCAAACCGGCCGCCCCGCCGCCCCCTGCGGAAAATCCCCCGGAAGACCCGGCGGTCTAATCTTGTATTCATCCAGGAAATCTATAAACCTGCCGGGAAACTCCTGAACTCCCGCCCTCACTTCCTGCCTTGCCCCGACCATGACCTCCACCCCTGATTCCGACGGTGCCAACAAAAAACTGTTTTGGGCCTGCTTCGTCGCCCTCATCGCCACTTCCTTCGTCTTTGGCCTGCGCGCCAATATCATCGGCGATTGGCAAAGCGAATTCCACCTCACCGAAGCAGACAAGGGCCGCATCCTCGGCGTCGGACTCTGGCCCTTTGCCATCAGCATCATTGTCTTCAGCCTGATCATCGATAGCATCGGCTATAAAACCACGGCATTCATCGCCATGGGATGCCACATCGCCTCCCTCGTCCTCACCCTCCTCGCCAAAACCCCCACCGCCCTGTATTGGAGCGTCTTCCTCATCGCCATCGCCAATGGCATGGTCGAAGCCTTCATCAACCCGGTCGTAGCCACTGCCTTCAAAAACGAAAAGTCCAAGTGGCTCAACATCCTGCACGCCGGCTGGCCTGCTGGTCTGGCCCTCGGAGCCCTCACCTCCATCGCCCTGGGGAATGCCAATTGGCACTTGAAATATGCCATGTGCTTCATCCCCGTGGCCATCTACGCCTTCCTCATCCTGCCCTGCAAATTCCCCGTCAACGAGCGCGTCGCAGCCAAAGTGCCCTATCGTGAAATGCTCGGCCAGGTCGGGGGAATCGGCTTTTTCATCCTCACCTGGATGCTGGTGCTGGGCGTCTCCCAGATCGCTGCCAGCCTGAACCCCGATCTCGTCCTGCCTTTCCTGGCCGCTCCCCTCATCGCCGCCATCGTGGCCGTCCTCGCGGGCTTTTATACCCGGAGTTTTGGCCACTGGATGTTTCTCATCGTCCTGCTCACCATGGGTCCGCTGGCCACCACGGAACTTGGAACCGATAGCTGGATGCCGGACCTGCTGGGGGCGGATTTCACCCCATCCCAGGCCGGTTGGATCTTCATTTACGTCTCCACTATCATGACCATCCTGCGCTTCAGCGCGGGCCCTATCGTGCACCGCTTTTCCCCCATCGGGCTCATGGTCGGCAGTGCCATTATCGCCATCATCGGCCTGCTCTTCCTCTCCCAGGCCTCCGCCTTCTGGATCCTCATCGCTGCCACCGTCTACGCCCTGGGCAAGACCTTCCTCTGGTCCACCACGCTAGGCCTCGTCGCTGAGCAATTCCCCAAAGGCGGCCCCCTCACCCTGAACGGCGTGTCCGCCCTCGGCGTGCTGGGCATGGGCATCCTGGGGGCCCCCATCATGGGTGGCCTGCAGGACAAAGGCATCAGCCAGGACCTGCAGGCCAACCACGCCGCCCTCTTTGAAAAAGTAGCCGGTCCGCCGAAGGAGGTCGCCTTTCTCGGCAGCATCCGCAGCCTGGATGAAGACAAGGTCAGGACTTTGACGGAAGAAGAAAGCAAAATCATCACCGCCACCAAATACCCGCATAAAAAGGCCGCTTTCAAACAAGTCGCGGTGCTGCCCTGTTTCATGCTGGCGTGTTATTTGGTCATCTTCTTCTACTTCAAATCCCAGGGCGGCTACCGGGCCCAGGAACTGGCAGACCATTGAAAAACCGCCCTGCCAGCGCCTGATCCCCCCCGCCCTGACCAGCCGGGCCCGATCCTGCCTCGAGTGGCCGCATTCCCCAGGGTTTAAGCCGGGGATTGTGTTTTTTCCCAGTCCCCTGCTCTCCCTTTGACCCCGCGCCCTCCTTGCAGTAGCAGGCCAAGCTTCTTTCCTACTTTTATTCCACCAGCCAACGACATGTCCGCGACTCCCTCCATCATCTACACCCTCACCGACGAAGCCCCCGCCCTCGCCACTTTTTCCCTCCTGCCCATCGTCCAGGCCTTTGCCAAGCCCGCCGGCATCGTCGTCGAAACCCGCGATATCTCCGTCGCCTCCCGCATCCTTTCCAACTTCACCGATGTCCTGACTCCCGAACAGCAGGTCCCGGATAACCTCGCGGAACTCGGTGCCCTGACCCTGAAGCCCGAAGCCAACATCATCAAGCTCCCCAACGTCAGCGCTTCCATCCCGCAGTTGAAGGCCGCCATCGCCGAACTCCAGGCCAAAGGCTACGCCTTGCCTGACTTCCCGGAAAACCCCTCCACCGACGCCGAAAAAGCCACCCGCGCCCGCTATGCCAAAGTCCTCGGCTCCGCCGTGAACCCTGTCCTCCGCGAAGGCAACTCCGACCGCCGCGCCCCCAAGGCCGTCAAGGATTACGCCAAAAAGCACCCGCACTCCATGGGCAAATGGTCCCCTGACAGCAAGACCACCGTCGCCACCATGGGAGCCGATGACTTCTTCTCCAACGAAAAATCCGTCACCGTCCCCGCCGCCACCGACGTCAAAATTGAGCACATCGCCGCCGATGGCACCGTCACCGTCCTCAAGGCCAGCACCCCGCTGAAAGCTGGCGAAATCCTCGACGCCACCGTGATGCGGAAAGCCGCCCTCACCGCCTTCCTCGAAACACAAATCGCCCGTGCCAAGGCCGATGGCGTCCTCTTCTCCGTCCACCTGAAAGCCACCATGATGAAGGTCTCCGACCCCATCATCTTCGGCCACGTCGTCAAAGTTTTCTTCAAAGACCTCATCGGCAAACACGCTGCCACCCTCACCGAACTCCAGGTAGACTTCAACAACGGCTTCGGCGACCTCACCGCCAAACTCGACAAACTCCCTGCGGACAAAAAGGCCGAAATTGAAGGTGATATCGCCCTCGCTTATCAAAACGGCCCGGCTCTCGCCATGGTGAATTCCGACAAAGGGATCACCAACCTCCACGTCCCTTCCGACGTCATCGTGGACGCCTCCATGCCCGCCATGATCCGCACCTCCGGCCAGATGTGGAACGCCGCCGGCCAATCCCAGGACACCCTCGCCGTCATCCCCGATAGCAGTTATGCGGGGGTTTACCAGACCGTGATCGACTTCTGCAAAAAGAACGGTGCCCTCGACCCCAAAACCATGGGCAGCGTCCCCAACGTCGGTCTCATGGCCCAGGCCGCCGAAGAATACGGCTCCCACAACAAAACCTTCGAAATCCCGTCCGCAGGCACCGTCCGCGTTACCACTCAACCCGCCACCAACGCCGACCCCTCTCAACTCTCAAATTTCAAATCTGAAATTCTCCTTTCCCACGCAGTGGAGAAAGGAGACATTTGGCGCGCCTGTCAAACCAAGGACGCCCCCGTCCAGGACTGGGTGAAGCTTGCCGTGAACCGCGCCCGCGCCACTGGCGTTCCTGCCATTTTCTGGCTGGATCAT
Organism: Akkermansia muciniphila; assembly: GCA_945900785.1. Lineage (GTDB taxonomy): Bacteria > Verrucomicrobiota > Verrucomicrobiia > Verrucomicrobiales > V1-33 > CAIZWU01. The sequence goes on along the minus strand of CAMDJM010000037.1, from coordinate 29,536 downwards.
GACCGCGCCCACGACACCCAGATCATTAACAAAGTCGGGAAATACCTCCTTGACTATGACACCACGGATCTCGACATCCGCATCCTCCCTCCCGCCGATGCCTGCCTCTTCAGCCTCGAACGCATCGTCAAAGGTGAGGACACCATCAGCGTCACCGGCAACGTCCTGCGCGACTACAACACCGACCTCTTCCCCATCCTCGAAGTCGGCACCTCCGCCAAGATGCTCAGCATCGTTCCTCTCATGAACGGCGGCGGCCTTTTCGAAACCGGAGCCGGCGGTTCCGCCCCGAAACACGTCCAACAATTCCTCGAAGAAAACTACCTCCGCTGGGACAGCCTCGGCGAGTTTTTCGCCCTCGCCGCCAGCCTCGAGCACCTCAGCGAAACCTTCAGCCTGCCCAAGGCCAAAGTCCTCGCCGACACCCTCGACACCGCCAACGGCAAGTTCCTTGAATTCGACCGCTCCCCCGGCCGCAAGCTCGGCACCATCGACAACCGCGGCAGCCACTTTTACTTGGCCCTCTACTGGGCCCAGGCCCTCGCCGCCCAAACCACCGACCCGGGTCTCGCCGCCACCTTCGCCCCCATCGCCGAAGCCCTCACCGCCAACGAATCCAAAATCGTCGCCGAACTCCTCGTCGTCCAAGGCACCCCCGTCGACGTCGGCGGCTACTACCAACCCGACCCCATCAAAGCCAACGATGCCCTCCGCCCCAGCGCTACGCTGAACGGCATCCTGGCTGGGATCTGAACGTAGCCCGACTTTCAAAAGTCGAGTCCGCAGCCCGCCACACAAATCCCGACTTTGGAAAGTCGGGCTACGATCTGCTATTCTAATATTCCGCTCAAAACGATTCGCCCGTGAAAAAGCTCTCGCCGCCCAGGAGCATCCCGGAGCGTCCCGTTTTCCATTCGATGGAATGGGATGAGCCGTGGGCCGTTCCAGGCTACCGGCGTAATCTCCCCCACTGGAGACTCACTGGCGCGACTTATTTCGTGACCTTCCGCCTCGCGGATTCGATCCCCGAAGCCGTCGCCCGGCGCTGGGAAGCCGGGCGCGCCGCATGGGATCAGGAGCACGGATTGGATCCCGCATGGGCGGTATCCCATCCGGAACGGTTGCACCAGGCGTTGCAGGCCATTTCCCTGGCAGATTGGACCGCGTTCCAACGCGATCAGCAGCGGAAATTCCTGATGGAACTGGACCAGTGCCACGGCAGTTGCGTGCTGGATGCTGCCCACGCCCACGTTAGCGAAGCCCTGCGGCACTTCCACGGCCAGCGCGTGTGGACGGGCGATTTTGTCGTCATGCCGAATCATGTCCATGTCCTCGTGCAGCCCTTTTCCGGCGTGGTGCTGGAGGAGTGGCTTTATTCGGTAAAGCGATACAGCGCCACCCGGATCCTGCAGGACGCCGCCCTCGCGGAGCGCCTCCGCCTGCGCAGTGGACATCTCTGGCAGACCGAGTCCTTCGACCGCGTTGTGCGCGAATCATCGGAACTGGCCCGCACCCGCCGCTACATCGCGAAAAACCCTGCCAAACTGCGCCCCGGCACCTTTGCCCTGGAACAAATGGCCTGGCTCGATGAATTCGCGGCGCGGCCCCCTTTTCCAACGTAGCTCGACTTTCCAAAGTCGAGTCCGCAACACGCCACACAAAACTCGACTTTGGAAAGTCGAGTTACGAACCTGCGCCCGTTCCAACGTAGCCCGATTTTCCAACGTAGCTCGACTTTCCAAAGTCGAGTCCGCAGCACGCCACACAATACCCGACTTTGGAAAGTCGGGCTACGAACCTGCGCCCGTTCCACGAATCCTCCGTCCGTGAAAAAGTTCCTGCTGTCCGTCCAACGCAGGGGAGCAGTTGTCCGCGATGGAATCCGTGCTAAGATCGCGGCGCTTCTACCGCCTCGCCAAACCGTAATCCGCCGCAGGCACGCCAACGCAGCCCGACTTGCCCACGTAGCCCGACTTTCCAAAGTCGGGTCCGCAACACGCTGGACAAAACTCGACTTTGGAAAGTCGAGCTACGACTCTGCGCCCGTTCCACGAATCCTCCGCCTTTCCGGGGTTCGCCCCTTCATCACCAACCCCAGCCGCCAGGCACCGACTCCCGGTCCAGCCCCGACGTATCGCTTTCCCTTGCACGGTGCGGCTGGCCCCAGACTTTCCCGCTATATCCGCTATTTCCGCAAACACTCCGGGCCGGCGGTGTTCCAGGCCATCCCGGCTTTGCTGCGATAGCCGCCCACCACCCCACTCTGCAAACCAAACCAAAAAACACCTCCCATGGCCACCACCAAGCCCTCCAAATATGCCGAAAACCAATTCCCCGCCGCCACCTACGCCAGCTTCCCCCTCATGAGTGAGGTCCTGGCGGACACCGTGCCGCGCGCCACCACCGCCATCGCGGGCAATGCTGCCTTTGCCGCCGTCATGGCCGCCCTGAATGGCGCGGCCACCAGTTGGTCCGCCGGGGAAAGCGTCCACGTGGCAGAGCACACCGCGCCGGTGTCCCAGCGGGCGGCGCTGCAAAGTGGAAAGTGCGCCCCCTCCAGCGCAAGCTCCAAGGTTCGCTACTGCGACACTTCGACTACGGCAAACCCCACGGGGGCCGACGCCGCGTCGAGCACGATATCGTAGGAGACTTGTTCCCATTCCATGGAGACCGGGGTGAAGCCGGTTGGACCAGGAATGGGAATCCAGGAGTCTGCGGCGAGGCTGTCGCTTGTTTTCGGTGTATAGGTCTGCGCACTGCCGATGCGGCGCTGGAAGATTACCTGAAGGTGGATTTCCGTGCCATTGATGGAATAGCTGATGTTGGGCAGGCCCGGTGTGCCGGTGAGCGGATCGTAGATTCTCTGGTCGGCGGCGCTTCCGTTCATGCCGAACGCGTATTTGAGCCAGTTGGGCACGCCATCACCGTGGGGTGCGGCGAGCGGCTGGGCGTTGCCGCCCGTGAGGCCAGCGGCAGCCGCCCAGTCGGTATAGTTCTGGACAGCGGCAGTGCCTCCGGTGCCCGTGAGGATAATGTCGTAGGGATTCCTGTCCGCGTCATTGCTGGCGATGTGCAGCACGGCGGTTTTGGCTCCGTCGGTGAACGGGAAAAAGTCCACGGTAAAGGTCGTGTTGTTGCCGCCGCTGACCGGGGCCGACGGCTCGGTGCTGACAGAAAACTCCAAGGCATCAGTGCCGTCGATGAATGTTTTGAGACCAGTTAGGTTTGCGCTGCCGGTATTGCGGATGGTGAAGGAAATGCTGGCCAAATTGCCTGGCTCCACGGTGCCGAAGCTCTGGCTGCCGCCAGCCGCGATGGCCGCTCCGCCCGGGCCCTCCACGGTAATCTCCGGTGCGGCATTGATGTCATTCACGCTCAGCCGCAGCGCTCCGGTGCCATTGCCGAGGTCCACGAATTGATGGGACCACACCTGTCCCGTTGCAAGGATTGGCAGCATGAGTTTAAAACCCTGCGTAATGGTGAATTCGCTGGCAATCATCACGTCAAAGGAAGATCCGTTTGCAGGAGCAAATGTGGCAGCCAGCACATCGGGATCGGAAAAAAGGACTCCGATACCGCCATCCAGGAGCGCTTTGCCCTCCACCACCACCTGGTCATATCGATTTGAGCCCAGGATCAATAGTTGTGTGAACCCTGCCTTTGACTGCGTGTAATCCCCTGCCACCACCAAGCGGTTCAGGATTTCATTTCTGGGCCGCACGGCACCGCGGGGCGCTAAGCCGATATTCTCGAAGGTATGTTTCGAGTCATTTAATACCGTCAAATTCATTTCCCCATTGGCTACAACTGAGTTGGTAAAGACCATGTTGAGCGAATTACTGATCTGGGGCAGCATCTGTGCCAGAGGAATAGTGATAAGATTGCCTCCACCGTTGGCAACGATCTGGTTCCTCGTCTCCAGAGCGGTCAGGCTGACGGTTTGGACAAGATCAAGCGTAGTGCTGAAATTCCCTCCGCCGTTGGCGACGATCCTCGAGACGCGGTTGAGGACCAGAGGATCGAAGTGCGCACCGCCCATCGCCACGATGCTACTCACGGCGGGAAGGAGGACAGCTGCGTTGAAATGCGAGTTACCTGATGCAAGTTTGTTGGCGAGGTCCCCGATAAGATCAAACCCCGGTTTTCTGAGCATTAAGTGGATTTCAGAAACGCTGAAATTGCCTCCAGGAATCAACGTTAAATTTCCCCCGCCATTGGCCACAATGTTCCCGCCGCCCAGCGCAATGATGCGGGTTGTTTGGATCACCCGATCCGGGTCCAGTTCCTGCGGAAGAACCCCCAGAATGGCGGCCTCGACCTGCTTTCTCAGGGAATCGAAGGCCTCGCCGCCCGGATTCAAGTAGTTCTCCACCGACTGATACTGCTCGGAAATTTTACTGGAAACATAACCGTTATGGAAGATGTCGCGGGTGGCCGCCTCCTTATAGATGAACTGGCCCCCATCGATCCTGATCGCCCCCCCGACCTTCCCCTTGAGATTCAATTGCGCAAAATCCGGCACCGTGCCATCGCTTTGGATCCTGAATGTGGCGGAAGGTGGGACATCCAGACTGATTTTCCCGTGAAACGTGGCGGAGCCCGTATTGACTTCGGCTAGTTGCGCGAGCTTCATCCGGATGCACGAAGCAACTTCGGCACTCAGGCTTAACCCCAAACTGTTCGAATTACCGGGATTGATATCCACAATCGCGCCATTTGAGGCCGCCACATAGTGTGCGACTCCATCGACGAGTCCGTCCACCGTTTCCGAAGAGGACAGGTTCCTGATTTCCGCCGGGACCACGCGAACCAAGACGGCGGAGTGGAGGTTTGGGATGGGCAATCCGTCAACTCCGGGATACGGTTCGTAAATAATCTGCAGCGCGGCATCGGCATTGCCCGGCAGGGGGACGAGGGAACTGCCCGTAAAGTGTCCCTGACAGGCTCCGGTGAAAATCTGAAACTGGGTTCCGATGGCCGGGGTAAAATCGTCCGCAAGCACCGCTTTCAGCTTGCCTGCCAGGGTGGAAACTGAATCTCCCGCGAGGGCGTTGATGCGGCCGAAATCCGCTGCGGAATTGAAACCGATCTCAAGCGTGCCGTTCGGGCTTTGCTCGAACTTCGCATTCAGATTCACCGTAGCGGCCCCCAGAATCTTCAGCGTGCCGTTGTTCTGGAGGGGCGTGGAGGAGGGCGAGAAGCTGGTGAATGTCAGGGAGGAGTTCCCGGAAACCTCCAGGGTGCCGGTGTTGACAATGCTGCCTGTGGCGGTGCCCTCCGTGTTCCCGGTGAGTTTCACTTCTCCTTTGTTTGCCAGCACCGTGCTGTTGAGGCCGAAGGTGCCGCCAGTGATGATGACTTTACCCTCAGGCTCGTTGTCCACTGTGAAGCCGTTGACGCCCTGAAACGTCAGGGCTTTGGCGGAGGTGATGGTGCCGAGGTTCGTGACCAGATTCTCCAGCACGAGCGGCCCTGTGGCGGTGGCCGGATTTCTGATGGTGCCGCCGCGCTGGTTCAGCACTTCCACTTCGATGCGGCCCGCCCCTTCAATGGTATGCTGCTGGGCTAAGGTGGGATCAGGTGGAGGCTTGGGAGGCGTGGGAGGGTTGGTGGGGGGAGGCGGAGGCGGCGTCAGGCCATTGATGATCTTCTCAAGAAATGGTTCCTCGGGGACGGCCGGGTTTTCCACGGAGAAATTGTAGCGCATGAGGGCCGCCGGGCCGCCGGTGCCAGGCCCGCCCTGATTCAGCTTGAGCGAGCCGCCGCCCTGGAACTGCACCGGGCCGACGAACCCGAGGTGGGAGACCGCTGTGGGATGCGTTCCCTCGCAGGCGAGTTCACCGCGGTTGGTGATGGTTCCTTTGAAATAGAACTCATTTCCCGCAGCCACACCGGACAGGGTGGGATCAGGCAGGATTTGGATTTTGCCGCCTGTGATGGTGACGCCGTCGAGTTGTGTCACGTCGCGGCCCACGGACTTGAGGGTGCCGCCGTTATTATGCAGCGAGCCGCCGTGGATGCTGCCGAGGAACGCAACCGTCGAGCCGGCATTGGCGCGGATCATTCCGCTGCTGTTCAGGATGTCACTGCTCTTGCCAATGGAGAGCGTGCCACCGCTGCTGGCTTCCAGGATGCCCGAGACATTATCAACCACCGTCAGCAGGCTGAGGGTCTGCCCGGCGGTATTGGCCTGAATCAATTCTCCGTTTTCCACGGCGGGAACCACGGTGCCATAGCCTTTGATGTCGGAGCGATTGGTGAGCACATCGAAATGCACGCCTCCCGGTGCCGGTGCCGTCGTCGCCTTGATCTGGCCGCCCGCCAGGGTCAGCGTGCCAAAGCCGTTTAGTGCCACATCACCGGCGAGTTGGAGATGACCCGCGCCAACGGCGATGGTGCCGGCATTATCCACCGGCATGGTGAAGCCAGCCCGCTGCAGCGTGAGGGTCGTGCCGGAACTGATGCGAAGCTGGTCGCCGAAGGTCACGCCAAGTCCGCCAATGGTCGCGTCGTCGCCGGAAAGCACGACATCCGCGTTGGCGGCAGCCCCGTTGTCAATTCTTACGCGGGATTCCGCACCCGAAGGAACGCCGGAGGGAGTCCAGTTCGAACCAGTGAGGAATTGGCCTGGCGAGGTGCCCACCCAGGTGCGCACGGTTTGGGAGAAGGCGTCGGAGCCGGGCACAAGGCAGACGCCGAGGAGGATATGGCGGGCAAGGTAGGAGCGGGATTTCATGGCGGCGTGGATGAATTCGCGCCAGAAAAAATCCGGCGGCGTGCTTTGTGCGTGGTTTTGTTGGCCGTGTGACAAAGAATTTTGCCGCGGACCGGGAAATTTCACCCTGCCCCAATGGCAATGGCGCCCGACAGCCGGAGCAAGGCGCGGCTTCGCGGTCCATGACGGCTACGGCTTCTCCATCCCGCTGACGATCCAGTTTCGGTGGCCATCTGGGGCCAGAGGTGCATTTTTGGTCTCACTGCCGCCGGGCAGGAAATGCCGCAGATAGGTCACCTGCTCCGTCTGCCAAAACGCCGCTGCGGGTTCGCCATCCGCCGCAGCGACGGCGGCGCGGGTATTTTCCGCATCTAACAGGAATTCCGGAACCCGGAGCTTGGGTGGCCGCGGGTCGGCCGGCGGGCTTGAGGAAAGCTTTGGGTGCCGGTCTGATCCGGATAGAGTTATGGGCCAGTCATTTCCATGGCGATGAGGGCCTGGCCGGGTTTTACGGGGGTGTCGGGGCGGCAGAGGATGGCGGTGATGAGGCCGGGTGCAGGGGCGGGCAGGGTGATCTCCATTTTCATGCTTTCGATAATGAGGAGGGGCTGGCCGGCGCTGACGGTTTGGCCTTCGTTGACGAGGATTTTCCAGAGGTTGCCGGCGATATGGTTGTAGACCGGCTGGCTGCCCGGCGGGATGGGGGTGGCGGGGGCTTCGGGGGGCGGCTCGGGGGCTTCGTAGGTGAGCTGGCCGGTGGCGCGCCACCGTTCGCGCTCGGCTTCGAAGGCGCTTTGTTGTTTGGATTTGAAGGCGGCGATGGAATCCGCGTGGTCCGCGAGGAATTGGCGGTAGGTGGCGAGGCTGAAGGTGGTTTCTTCGATCCTGAGTTTGAAATTGCCGGTGAGGAGATCGCGGCGGAGGGTGGTAAGTTCGGTTTCGTTAACGGGATAGAAGCGGATCTGATCGAAGAAGCGGAGCAGCCACGGGGTGCCTTCCGGGAAGTCGGCGGTGACGCGGAAGCGGTTCCACATGGGGACGGTGCGGCCGACGAATTGATAGCCTCCGGGGCCTTCCATGCCGTAAACGCAAAGGTAGGCTCCGCCGATGCCAACGGCGTTTTCCGGGGTCCAGGTGCGGGCGGGGTTGTATTTGGTGGTGACGAGGCGGTGGCGGGGATCGATGGGGGTGGCGACGGGCGCACCAAGATAGACATCGCCCAGACCCATAACAAGGTAGCTGGCATCAAAAACGGTGCGGTAAACGTCTTCGATGCTATCCAATCCATTGATGCGGCGGATGAACTCGATGTTGCTGGGGCACCAGGGGGCGTCCCTGCGGACAGTTTGGTATTTTTCAATAGCAAGCCGGGTGCTGGGATCGTCCCAGGAGAGGGGAAGGTGGACAATGCTGGCAGGGACGGCCATGCTGGCGATGTCGGTCAGGGCGTCCTCGGCATCGCGCAGGAGGGCGAGGACGGCGGCGCAGGAAATGGTGCGGTGCTCGAAGCGGATCTGGAGGGAGCGGATGCCAGGGGTGATTTCGAGAATGCCGGGTTGGCGGTGGGCTTCCAGCCAGGTCATGAGGGCGTGGACGCGGAAGCGGAGGTCGATATCAAGGACCATGGGGCCGTATTCGACAAGGACGGCGCGGTCGCCGCTTTGACGGTAGACCACGGCGGGGCGGTCGCCGGCAGCGGGGAGCTGGCCTAACAGGGGTGAGCCGGGGAGAAGCTGTAGTCTGGCGGTAAATTCGCGGGGAGGGCTCAGGGTGCGGATGGCGAGGTCCTGTTGCTGGCTGAGCTGCACGGCTTCGGCCGAACTGACGCAGGTGAAGGTGATGCGGTCGCCGGGTTTCAACTGCCCCATGATCCAGAGGTCGGCGGAGATGATAGTAGCAGGGCAGACAAATCCACCCAGCGAGGGACCGTCGGGACCGAGGATCACGGGCATGTCGCCGGTGAAGTCGATGGCCCCGATGCTGTAGGCATTGTCGTGGAGGTTGCTGGGGTGGAGCCCGGCCTCGCCGCCATCCTGGCGGGCCCAGACCGGTTTCGGGCCGATCAGCCTGACGCCGGTGCGGGCGGAGTTGTAGTGGACTTCCCAGGCGGTGCTGAAGAAGGTGGCGATGTCCTCATCCGTGAAGAAGTCAGGCGCACCGTGGGGGCCGTAGAGGACGCGGCAGGACCAGTCGTGGGTGAGCACAGGACGGGCCGGAAGAGCGAGGATATGGGTTTCGGTGGAAGTGTCTGGTCTTGTCAGATGAATGACATCGCCCGGGAGAAGGCGGCGCCCGCCGTGGCCACCGAATTTCCCCAGCGCGAAGGTGGTTTTGCTGCCGAGGTAAGCGGGAACGTCGATGCCGCCAGCGATGAGGAGGGCGGCGCGCTGGCCGGGGCCGGTGATGGAGCCGGTTTTCAGCACCTGCCCAGCGGCGACACGGATGACGCTGTATTGGCGGATCGGCTGGCCGTCGAGGGTGGCCTGGAGGTCTGCTCCAGTGAGGCAGATGCGGGTCGGGCAGTTGAAGCGGAGAGTGGGGCCGGCGGCGGTGATTTCAATTCCGGATTCGCCTTCTGGGTTGCCGAGCAACTTGTTTCCCAGGCGGAAGTTGAGAGGGTCCATGGGCCCCGAGGGGGGGACGCCGACGTGCCAATAACCAATGCGGCCGGGCTCGTCCACGACGAGGCATTCGAGGCCGGGGTCAAGGACATCGAAGGTGACAGGTTGCCAGGGGAAGGTGGCAAGAAAGCGGGTGGTGAGGGTGCCGGAGGCGAAGGCGGGACTGGCGAGAATGGCGCGGAGGTAGGCGAGGTTGGTCTCGATGCCGTGGATGGAGGAGGCGGCGAGGGCAGTGGAAAGTTTTGCCAGAGCGGCGGGGCGGTCGGGGGCGGTGGCAATGAGTTTTGCCAGCATGGGATCATAGTAGGCGCTGACTTCGGTGCCGCGCTCGACCCAGGTTTCGATGCGGAGGGCAGGATCGAAGGAGACGCCGGTGAGCAGGCCGGTGGAGGGCTGGAAATCTTTGTGAGGATCTTCCGCGTAGAGGCGGACCTGGATGGAGTGGCCGTCCGGTTCGAGCTGGTCAGGGAGGGTGAGTTCGCCGGCGGCCTGGAGGATCATCCACTCCACGAGGTCGATGTGATGGATTTCTTCGGTGACGCCGTGTTCCACCTGAAGGCGGGTATTGACTTCAAGAAAGAAAAAATCCTGACGTTCGTCATCGTAGAGGAATTCCACGGTGCCAGCGGAGGCATAGGAGGCGCTTTCCCCCAGGCGTCGGGCGCAGTCGAGGAGCGAGGCGCGGACTTCCGGAGTGAGGCGGGGGGCGGGGGATTCTTCAATGACTTTTTGGTTGCGGCGCTGGGTGGAGCAGTCGCGCTCAGTGAGGGCGAGGACGCGGCCTTTTCCATCGCCGAAGATTTGGACTTCGATGTGGCGGGCGCGGGAGACGGCGCGTTCCAGGAAGACGCCGCCATTGCCGAAATTGGCGCTGCCCATGCGGGAGACGGCGGCGAAGGATTTGGTAAGGGCGTCAGGATCCGGACAGAGGGACATGCCGATGCCGCCCCCTCCGGCGGTGCTTTTGAGCATGACGGGATAACCGATAGCGGCAGCGGCGGCGAGGGCGTCTTCGGTGGTGGCGAGGAGGGGGCTGCCGGTGAGCATGGGGACCCCGGCTTGTTCAGCGAGGCGGCGGGCTTCGTGCTTGAGGCCGAACATGGTCATGTGTTCCGGCCGGGGGCCAATGAAGATGATGCCGGCGGCGGCGCAGGCAGTGGCGAAGGCGGCGTTCTCGCTGAGGAAGCCGTAACCGGGGTGGATGGCCTGGGCTCCGGAAGTTTTGGCAGCTTCCAGGATTTTTTCAAAGTCAAGATAACTGCGGGCAGCGACGGGGTCGCCGAGGGCGATGGCTTCATCGGCCAGACGGACGTGGAGGGAGTCGGCATCAGCATCCGAATAGACGGCGACAGACCGCATGCCCATGCGCCGGAGGGTGCGGATGATGCGGCAGGCGATGGCTCCGCGGTTGGCGATGAGGACGGTTTGGAACATGGGGGAGGGTGGGTAGTTATTAGTTGTTGGTTGTTGGTTGTTGGTATGGGGTTTAAGGGTTCCAGATGAGGATGCCGGCGGGGGTGGGGTTGTAGCCGTTGCAGGGGTTGTTGAGCTGGGGGCAGTTGGAGATGAGGCAGAAGATGTCGCGCTCCGCTATCATTTCGACGTAGCGGCCGGGGGCGGAGATGCCGTCCTCAAAGGTCAGGCCGCCGGTGGGGGTGACGGGGACGTTCATGAAGAAGTTAATGTTGGGAACGAGATCGCGGATGCCCATGGGGATGGGGGCGCGGCTGAGGCCCAGCAGGAAGCTGTCGCGGCAACTGTGCATGTATTTTTTATCGGGGCTGTAGCGGACGGTGTTGCTTTCGGCGCTGCAGCCGCCGCCGAGGCTGTCGTGGCGGCCACAGGTGTCGGCGGTGATGGTGAGCAGGGGGCGGCGGCGGTTGGAGAGGAGGGGGCTGCCGGTGGCCAGGTAGATGTTATTTTGGGCGCGGATGGTTTCGTCAGCACTGTAGCGCTCGGTGGGGTCTTCGGCGCTGTAGAAGAGGGTATCGACGGCCTGGTTGCCTTCGAGGTCGGTGATGCGGAAGGTTTGGCCTTTGGCGATGGGGTGGAACCAGGGGTCTCCGGCCCGGATGATGGTTTGATAGGAGGCGGCAGCCGGGTCGAGCGGGCTGGCGGTGAGAGCGGAGGTCATGGGCGGAGGGAGAAGTAGGTTTCGTTGTTAAGGAAGCCGCGGGTGTTTTCGGGACAGGAAAGGCGGCAGGGATCGTCTGCGGGGGCAGAGGGGATGCGGGAGATGGTGAGGTCCACGGGTTTTGGGGCGTAACCTGAGTTAGGGTCGAGGGGGTGCTGGCAGGTGTTGAGGACGACGAGGACATTCATTTCCATGCGCAGGGTGAGGCTGCTGCCGGGGGTGGAGTGGCCGGGGGTGAAGTGGAGTTGGCCGGTTTCATCGACGGTAACTTTGCTGAAAAAGTTGGCGTTGGGGACGAGGTCGCGGAGGCCGAGGCCGTGTTTGCCCAATTCGATGAGGAAGAGATCGTGGCTGTTGCGGTAGTGGTCGTTCCGGAGGTCCTGATAGGATCCGGAACCGTATTTTGCCAGAACGAGGTCCGCATTGCTGTGGCCGGCGATGGGGTCGTGCCAGCCGAGGGTGTCTTCGGTAATGGAGCAGAGGATGCGGCCCATGTCAGAATAGAGCACGTGGCCGGTGGTGAGTTTGGCGGTATGCTGGGCTTTGAGGGTGTCCGGCATGTTATACCGTTCGGTGGGCTGGTCGGCGTTGTAGAACAGGGCGGCGACGTTGGCTCCGCCGGTGGAATCGGTGAGGGTGAGGGCGGTGTGGCGGGGGAGGATCATCGACCAGTAGTGGCCCCCGCGGATTTGATGGGAGAGAAGCATTGGGGAAAATGGGGAAATGGGGAAATGGGGAAATGGGGAAATGGGGAAATGGGGAAATGGGGCTAGAGCTTGGGGCTTGGCTTTTGATGGAGAGGGGGGAGGACGGTGAAAGTTAGGGTGAGTTTGCAGGATTTGACGCCTTTGCAGGCGACGAGGGCATTGGTGATAGCCTTCAGTTTCTGTGCCGGACCCTGCACTAAAATGACCTCCATCATGAAATTCTGTTCGAGCTGGACGTGAAGGGATGAAATAACCTCGGCAACGTGCTGTCGCTGGAGTTCCGCGAGCTGGGCGAGAAGGTTGTTTTTGGTCTGATCGTAAAACAGAGTGATCGAGCCGGCCATAACGGCAGTGCCGGTAGCTTGCTGGTGCTCGGTGACGCGGTCGTGAATGAGTTCGGCGACGGCTTGGGATCGGTTTTCAAAGCCGCGCTCGGCAACCATCTGATCGAGGGAGCGGAGGAGGCTGTCAGGGATGGTGACGCTCATGCGCTGGAGGGGATCGCCCGGGGGGGTGGGGGCGGATGAGGAATTGGGGCGGGCCATTTCGTATTACGGATGATCTGATTCGTAATACAAAATTGGCAACAGCCAAGCGGGATTTTTGAGGCCTGGGCCATGCGAAATGTCAGCGTTGGCGGGGCTGCGGTTGTCGGGTGGTCTGGGATGACTGGGAGCACGTGCTCTTGCCTGAGGGGTAGGGCTATGACATGGGAAGGAATGAATGAAGCAGAAGTGATTATTGGGATCGATTTGGGAACGACGCAGTCGTTGGTTGGGGTCGTGGATGCGGGCTTTCCGATCCTGCTGGCGGATGGTCAGGGGAGCCGTATGACGCGCTCGGTGGTCTATTATGGGCGGGATGGAGCAGCAGCAGTGGTGGGGGGGGAGGCGTGGAGGCGGCGGGTGACGGAGGGAGAGCGGACGGTGGCCTCGGTAAAACGCCTGATCGGACGGCGGGCGGGAGATGCGGCCATGGCTGAAGGGAAGGGGGGCGCGAGGGTGGCGGTGGGATCGGATGGATCGCTGGGAGTGGTAGTGGATGGGGTTTGGCGCTCGCCGGTGGAAGTGTCAGGAGAAATTTTGCGGCACATGAAGGAGATCGCGGAGGCGGCGCTGGAAGTTCCGGTGCGCCGGGCGGTGATTACGGTGCCGGCCTATTTCAACGATGCGCAGCGTCAGGCCACGAAGGAGGCCGGGCAATGGGCCGGGCTTCAGGTGGAGCGGATTTTGAACGAGCCGACGGCGGCGGCCCTGGCGTTTGGCTTGGATAAACTGGGCGAGCGCAGCCGGGTGGCGGTATATGACCTGGGAGGGGGGACGTTTGATGTGAGTATTCTGGAATTGAATGAAGGCATTTTTCAGGTGCTGGCGACGCATGGGGATACCCAACTGGGCGGGGATGATGCGGATCTGCTCCTGGCGGAGTGGCTGGCGGGGCAGATGGATGGCACGGGCCATTCTGCTGGAGAGTCGCCTCTCCTGACTGGAGCTGGATGGGAGGCGATGAGCCCGCAGGAAAGGGGGCGTGTTCTTGAGGCGGCCGGGGAGGCGAAGCATGGCTTGTCTTTTTCCCATGAAGTGGAAGTCAGGATTCCTTTCTGGCGGGGGAACCTTAGTTTTGTAAGGATGGTGCAGCGCAGTGAGTTTGAAGCTTTGATTTTACCCCTGGTGGAGCGCACGCGGGGCCTTTGCCGGAAGGCATTGGTGGATGCAGGACTGAAGCCGGAGGATTTGAAATCGGTAGTGCTGGTGGGAGGCAGCACGAGGATCCCTCTGGTGCGTCAGGTGGCGGGTGGGATTTTTGGCAGGGAGCCGGACACCAGCCAGCATCCTGACGAAACGGTGGCGCTCGGCGCGGTGATTCAGGCGGGGATGTTGTCAGGAGCCCTACGGCAGATGGTGCTGCTGGATGTCACGCCGCTTTCGCTGGGGATTGAGACGTTTGGGGGATTGATGAATGTGATCCTGCCAAGAAATACCATCATCCCGGCGCGGGCCGGGGAAATGTTCACCAATGCGGTGACGGATCAGCCGGGCATGCGCATCCGGGTGCTCCAGGGGGAGCGGGAGATGGCGCGGGATAACTGGACGCTGGGAGTGTTTGATGTCGATTTTGAAAAAGGTCCAAAGGGCAGCGCCCGCGTGGGAGTGCAGTTTGAAATCGATGCCGACGGGATCCTGACGATTTTGGCAAGGGATACTAAAACTGGTCAGGACAAGGTGGTGGAAATCCGCCATGCGGCCGTGGATGTGACGGAGGCGAAGGTGGAGGAAATGATTTCGCAGTCAGTGGAACATGCTTTTGATGACATGACCGAGCGGCAGTGGGCAGAGGCATCAACGAAGAGCCGCGAGCTTTTGGATGCCGTGTCGGGGGCACTGCGGCAGGCTGGCGACATCCTGGATGACACTGAACGACACCGGATCACGTCTGGTGCCGCAGAAGTGGAACTGGCCCTGGAGGCCGGGGATTTGCGGCGTCTGAAGGCAGCCAATACGACCCTTGATGCGGCCACGGAAACGCTGGCGGCCGTGCTGGTGGAGCGTGCCATGGAGGAAGCGATGGCCCGCCGCGGTCTGGTGTAAAGGGCGTTGATGGCTAGGGTTTGCAGGCTTTGGCGATGAGTTCGTGGGCGCGTTTGGCACGGTCCCGGGCTCCCGGGACGGTGGCGGCGAGGCGCTGGGCAATTTCGCTGCGCGCCTCCCAGGAGGTTTGCACGCGGGCCAGGCCAGCCCCGGGGGCGATGAAGTCCTGGATGGAAATCAGGGCCTTGGCCTTGGTGACTTCGCCGCCGAGGAGATCGGTGAGGATGCCTTCGGCTTTGATGGAGTAACTAATCACGAGCGTAGGCACGCCGGTGGAAAGTCCAGCGAGGGCGGCGTGCATCCGCTCTGCGACGACAAAGTCGCAGCGGGAAATGATGGCCTTGTATTCGCTGGCGCTGAAGTCACCGCCGGCGAGGACGACGCGCGGATCGTAGTTGAGACGGCGCTGGATTTCGGTGGCGAGGAAGCGGTCCTCGTTTTTGGGCGCGGTTTCCTGGACGTGGGGGATGAGGATGATATTGGCGTCCAGTTCCTGACGGAGCCAGCGGATGACTTCCAGCCAGGTATCAATGTGGCGTTCGTCATTGGAATTCATCCAATGGCAGATGGCCTGACTGGTGCTGAGGGCGATGGTGGGCTTGCCTTCCACGGCGCGGTGGTGGGCGAAAAGCGCGTCGCCCACCGCTTTGGTGGGCTGCCCGAGCAGGAACGCCGGATCTGCCATGTGGTGGCAAATGTGGCCGGGGAGTTTCAGGTCTTCCGTAATGTAGCGGTAGGAGGCCATCTCCCGGACACTGATGACAGCGGCGTGTTTGGCGGTGGCGGTGAAGGCAGAACGGTCTCCTTCGTTATTGAACGGCCCGATGGACTGGGAGTGGATGGCAAAGGGAATACCGGCGGCTTGGGCGATTTTGAGAGGCTGCAGGTGGGTCAGGAGAGCGCGCCAACCCTATTCCGAGCAAAAGACATCGCCGCCGCTGGCGATGACGCAGGAGGCTTTCCTGACGGTGTTGGCGGCGTGATGCGCCAGCCGGTCCAGACGGGGGAAGGTGGTGGTGAGGAAGCTGCGCCACCTCGGCCCGTAGAGCGGGCGGATGGTGTAGTCCTGAATGAATTTTACGTCAGGTGCGTTGAGCCGGCTGTTGTCAAAGTCAGGCTCGCGGTCCAGTACGGTGTAGGTAGCCCCTGGCATGAGCTGACGAAGCTGGCCAATGGTGCTGACGACGAGGGCTTCCACGCCATGATTGCGGAAACTGGTGATACCGGAGATGATGATGTTTTGGCTCATGAGGAGTGGATGGTGGAAGGGGAAAGAAGTGAAGTATAACGTGCCGGGAGCTGGGCACCGATGGCCGGCCAGCCGAAGCGCTGGTTGGCCGTGGCAATGCCGGCGTTTTCGATGGAGTGGCGCAGGGCGTGATCGGTCAGCGCGCGGGCAATTTCAGCGGCGAAGGTGTCGGAAGTATCTGCGGGAAGGATATTTTCGTTATGGACCAGATCGAGGCCCTGGGCTCCGATGGTGGTGGAGACCACCGGCGTTCCGATGGCGAGGGATTCCACAATTTTCAGCCGGGTGCCGCCGCCGATGCGCAGGGGGACCATTTGCAGCCAAACCTGACGGTAGTAGGGCCGCACATCCGGCACGCTGCCGGTGACGGTGACACCGGGGCGGGCGGCATAGGCTTTGACTTCATTGATGGGGTTTTTGCCAACGATGAGGATGCAGACGTCAGGAATCAGCATCAGAAGCCGGGAGTGGATACTTTCGAAGAACCACTCCAGCGCGTCGGTGTTGGGCTTGTAATCCATGGCCCCGCAAAAAATAACGGTAGAAAGTTCCGCCCGTGGATCCGGGGCGGAACCCGGCTGGAAATAGTCGAGGTCCACGCCGTTGGCCACGACCATCACGGGTGCGGATTTGGAAATGTGCTTATGGACAAAAACTTCGTCATCCGGCCCGCAGACGACCTCCAGTTTGGTGGTGCGGGCCATCTTTTTCTCGTAGCTCAGGAGCTTGGCGAAGCCTTCCCATTTCAGCAGGCGTTCGCCCAGGGAAAGTTGCTGGGTTTGGTAAACCATCAGCTGGAACTGCAGGTCCACGCGGCTGCGGTCAACCACATAGGGCGTGTGGGAAATGTGAGGAAGGACGTAGGGAACCAGCACCAAATCCACGAATTGCACCAGATCATAACGTCCCGGGGTGAGGCGCTGGTTGATGGCGGCGGTGATGTGCGGTTTTTGCCAGTGCTGGACGTTGGCCGGGAGGGGATTGAGGAGCCGGGAGGGAAACAGTTTTTGCCAGGGCGGGTGCTCGAAGGGGATGAATTCGACCTCATGGCAGAATTCCCCGAAGACGGCTTTTTTCGCATCGAGACCTTCCATGCCTTCCGATTTGTCGATCAGGGCAACAAAGTCCACTTCGTGGTGCAGGGCCAGGGCCTTGAGCAGGTGGAAGGTGCGCTGATTGGTCCCCCGGTCGAGGGGCCAGGGGGCGTAGGGATAGAACACAAGCAATTTCATCAGCGGAGGCAGCGGCGGAAGGCTTCGTGAAACGTTAATTGTAGCGGGACCAAAGCCGGGTGTAGGCCGGGAGGGCGTCCTGCCAGGAGGCGATAGGAGAGCCCAGTTGCCGGGAGAGAAAAGGGAGGTGGGCTGCGACGGAATCGCGCGCCCAGAGTTGCAGGGGCAGGGTGTTCAGAAGAGACTTGCGGGGGTAGCGGAAACGGTCAGGACCGGTCAGAGAGCGGGGGCCGAAGGTGCGGAGGCGGAGCAGGGCGTTTTTGAAAGGATGCGTTTCGGGGCATTTGTTGAGGCCGCCGGTGGCGTAGGCCAAGAGCGAGGCGAAGGACGTGGCGAGGCGGTTGCTTTCCAGTCAGGCCCAGACGCTCCAGGCGGCAGCGCTGACCTGGGCGTGCAGCGTGGTCAGGCTTTGGTGCGTCGCGTGGGACGGGGCCGGGTGGAGTTTGAAGGTGACCCCGGTTTCGTGGAAGGCGAGGAGTTCCGCGAGGGGCAGGGCGGATTCTGTTGTTTTGGTGAGGCGCTGGTGGCGTTCCAGACAACTCCAGTGGTATTGCCCGAGGGCGGCCAGGACGACATCGCCAAGCGCGAGTTGGGCTTTGGCGATGTTCCGGGCGGTGAAGCCGAGGTCTTCCTGACTGAAGTCCGGTTTTGTCAACCGCTCCGCCGCGTAGAGCAGGCCGGAGCAGCGGTTGAGCAGCAGCCGGGTGGCTTCGTGCTGCGGGATGCGGCCGGCATCGCGGTGGCGGGTGCAGTTTTTCAGGATGTCAGGCGTTCCGGTGACGACCTGATGGCCGCAAACCAGATCATAGTAAAACATGGAAGCCGGGCCGTGTTCCAATTTGGCGAGGGAGGTGATCTTGAACTCCACGTCGATGCCGATGACTGGCGTGTGGCGCTGTTCCAGCCCGTGGATGGCAGGACCATAGCGCTTTTCGTTGAGGCGGGGCGGGCCGTCGATGAGGAGGAAAAATTCGAGGTCGTTGTAGGGCGCGTCGCCCTCCGGGGTGGCGAGGACGCCGCCTTCGCCGCGACCGTAGCCTCCGGCGAGGACGAGCGCCTGGAGGCGGCCGGCGGGGACGATTCCGCGCACCGCGCGGCCGAGTTCCTCACAGGTTTCGGCAAGGCGTTTTTCCAGGGCATCGCTGCCATCGCGCGTGTAGCGCTGGCCGGTCAGGGGAGGGGCGGCGGCGGTGCTCATGTGGAGGCCTCCCGTTGATAGTCCTGCCAGCCCTGACGGAATCCCTCAAGGCGGCCATTGCGCTGCGCCCAGCGGATGCGGGCGGCGTGAAGCAGTTCGCGGGCTTTGCCGCGGGCCAGCATCCAGCGGAGATCCTTGCGGAAATCGGCGGCGCATCCGAGGGCAACGGTTTTCAGCCAGGAGAAATCGGAGGCCGGACCCGGGTAGGTGGCGGCGAGGGCTTTGGCATCGCCGGCGGCGCGCTTCCGGGCTTGGGCGGCGGTGTAGTTATGGCTGTGCATGGCCACGGATTCCGGAACATATTGGATTTGATAGCCCCGGGCAGTGCACCAGCGGGTGTATTCGTCGTCCTCGGCGTATTGCAGGTCTTCACGGAAGCGCGGCGAGGAGATCGGGTCCGAGGACGCAGGCGAGGGCGATGAGGAAAACGGAAAACAGTCCCCAATGGAACCAGAGAGCGAGCGCGAGGAAGCCGGCATTGGCGAGGATGCCCAGCATGGCGATGTTGTTGGCGGTCTTGATTTGCTGCAGGCTGCGCAGCACTTCCGGAAAGATGCCCATGGGAAATCCGAGCGCCATGCCGCCGAAGAAAAGGATAGTGACGGGGCGGTAAAGGTCCAGCTTTTCAGGGGCGACGCCGAGCCAGATCATGAGTGGTCCTGACATCCACCAGCCGAGCAGGCCGATGATGATAGCGGCTCCGAGATAGAAGAAAAAGATGTTGCTGAGGGCGCGGCTGAGTTTATCTCAGTCCTTTTTGGCGAGACCTTCGGCGACGCGTTTTTGCGCGGCATAACCGAAGCCGAAATCGAGGAGGATGCCGTAGCCAAAGACGCTCCAGAGGAGGGTCCAGAAGCCGAAGTCCTCCTTGCTGAGGCCTTGATAGAGCATGCGGAAGGTGATCAGCCCGAGGAGAATGCGCAGGTAGGCGCGCCCGTAGTTGGACAAGGCACCGCTCCAGGCGGCTTTTTTGACTTCTTCGGTATTCATGGGCGGCGGCTCCAGCGTTGTGCGGCGTTGGCTTCCGCCTGCTGATAAATGGTTTCGAGGCGGGCGGTGATCCGGCTCCAGTCGTAGGAAGCGAGGGCTTCCGTCCGGCCTTTTTCCCCGAGCGCCTGACGGAGGCCTGGATTGCTGTGAAGGGCGGTGAACTGCGCGGCGAGTTGGGTGGCGGCGTCCGGCGCATCGGGGTCAAAGAATAGGCCGGTTTCGCTCGATTTAATCAGGGTTTGCAGGCCGCCGACGCGGCTGGCGATGACGGGACGTCCGGCGCACCAGGCTTCGAGAACGACGATGCCGAAGGGTTCGTGCCGGGAGGTCAGGACAAAGGCATCGGCGGCATGATAAGCATCGACGAGGGAACCGCTTTCGTTGGAGAGGCCTGGAATGAGAGTGACGGCGGCGAAAAGATTATTCGAGGCGATAAATTCGCGGAGTTTGGCGGCGTAGGCGGGTTGGGTTTCGGGGCCGATGAGGACGAGGCGCGACCCCGGAGCGGTGGGGTGGAATTGGGCAAAGGCTTCGAGGAGACCCAGCTGGTTTTTTTGGGTGTCGATGCGGCTGATATTGACCAGCAGGAAGGCTCCGGAAGGAATGTTATGCTGCTGGCGGAAGCGGGGGCCATCGCCGGTGAGGAAGCGTTGACAGTCCACGCCGTTGGGGAGGTAGCTGATGCGGTCGTGGGGCAGGGCGGCTTTGGCTTTTTGGGCCTCGCTGTCGCCGACACAGATGACGTGGTTGGCATCGTTGAGGACATCGCGGGCGCCCAGCAGAGCGCCGAGAGGTTTGCCCCATTCGATCTTGCCCTGGATGGGTTTGGTGAGGTCGGAGAGTTCGGCTGCGGGCACGTCGTAGATGCCGCCGTGGAGGGAAACGACGTAGGGTTTCTTCTGCCAGCGGGCGGCGGTGCGCACGGTGCCGCCCAGACGCTTCAGGGCGTGGGCATGGAAGAGGCGGACGTTGGGGGCTTTGATGAGGGCGCGGAAGAGGGAGATGGATAGCAAATTCCCACCCTTTTTGTCCATGGCGGCTTTTTGGTCAGCACTGAGGCCGAAGAAGGGATAGAGGTGAGGGTATCGGTGGACAGGGATGCCTGCGATTTCGTCAGAAGTCCGGCCGGCCAGGGCCATGGAAGTGATAATGGCGGGGTGAAGACCGGCGGCTTTTTGTTGTTTCGAGATTTCGAGGACTACCGTCTCCGTGCCGCCCCATTCGTGCGCCACAAACCGGCGGGGCACGTGGATGACGGTGGTGTTTTGGGGAGGCATCGGAGGCACGGAAAGGACTGAAGCGACGGGAGGGGCTAGTGGGCGACGGCGATAGGTCCGGAGGATGGGCGGGTGGAAGCTTGGTTTTTGTCTGTATGCCGTAGCACGGCGGCGTCCATGAGGTGGCAGATGTGGGGGATGTGGGTGACGTCTTCCGGGACTTCGTCGTGGCTGCTGAAGAGGGTGGCGTAGGATTGGGGGTCGGTGGGGTGGTAGCCGTGCATGGCGCGGATGGGGCGCTCTCCCATGTGGCTGGGGACGATGAGGACGCCTTCCTGGGCGAGCCAGATGAGCTGGCCGAACGAGCCGTCTGCAAAAAAAGCGCGGTAGTGGCGCAGCTCGGCTTCCGGCATGACGCGGCCGAGGCTGACAGTGGTGAGGGCGGTGGTGATTTTTTCCTCGACGCCTGGCTTCAGGAACCAGAAGCGGGCCATGGTGCTGTCGTAGACGACGGCGTAGTCGACGCCCATTTCGAGGCCGAGTGGATCGATCACGGCACGGAGGTCGAGGATTTGATCACAGTTCGCCATGCCATGGTCGCTGAAGACGTGCAGCTTGACGGTGCGGTAGTGTTTTTTGGCGGAATCCATGACCTGGGTGATCCAGCGCTCGTAATGGTCGAGCTTTTCACCGATCTGCGGGGAGTCGTTTCCTACCATGTGGAGGAGACCATCGAGACCGGCCCAGTATTGGAAGGCGAAGTCGATGCGTTCGCTTTCGATGTCGGCGAGGAGGACGTTGAGGTTGTGTTCCTCGGGATTGGTCGGCTCGGCTACGAAATAGGGGACTTTGGCGGCTTCGAGGCGGTCGAAGATGTTGGGTCCACGGTTCATGCCCTTGGGTTTGAGGGGGCTTTTCTTTTCCGTGAAGTCGAAGAGGTGGATGTATTTGAAGGGAATGTTATACAAATCGAAGTAACCCTGGAACTTGAGTTGGACTTTGACGAATTTGGTAAGGTAGCGGCGGAAGATGCGGCGGCTGGTGATGGCGGGGGGAAGCCAGCGGAGGGCGCGGAGGGAGCGGAAGGGGGAGTTTTCCGGATCGTAGATGAAATAGCACCAGTTATGGTGTTCATCCGGCCAGCGGCCCGAGAGGATGGAAGGCACGCAGGTGGAACTGTAGCCAAAGACGCTTTTGAGGCGCTTGCGGTGGGGGGCGAGCTTTTGGAGGAAAGGCCGGCCCTGAACGATTTCCCACCCGCAGGCGTCGATCATGATGAAGACGTCGTGTTGGTCTTTCATGGCTTTGGAGTGGTGAGGGAATCGATGGCGGCGAGGAGTTCGGTAGGGCTGAAAGGTTTGGTGAGGAAGAGGGCGGCACCGCTTTCCTGGGCCTGCTGGCGGGTGAGCGATTGGCCCCGGGCGGTGAGCATGATGACCGGGACGGCGGCGGTGGCAGGAATGCTTTTTAAAGTGGTGAGGGCGGCGAGGCCATCCATGATGGGCATGATGACATCAAGGATGAAAAGCTCGGGAACTTCCTTGGCGGCGGCGGCGAGGACTTCGGTGCCGTCGTTGCAGGAAGTCCAGGTGTGGCCGCCTTTGCGCAGGGTCATTTCCAACAGGCGGAGCATGTGGGCGGAGTCTTCGGCAATGATAAGGCGGGCCATGATGTCAGGTCGAAGGGGTGGGTGCGTCACAGGCGATAACAAGGAAGGTCTGTTCGTCGGCCTGGGCGGCGGTGGGGCCTTGTGAGGGAATGCAGCCGATTTGGGTGAGGAGGGCGGCCTTGAGGGCTTCCGCCGTGGGGCGGCCTTGGCCAGCCATTCGCCGGCTTCGTCAGGGGAGGGGAAGGGGCTACGGAGATCCCGGGGGTCGACGAGGCCATCCGAGTAGATAAGAAGGTGGGAGCCGGGGGGGAAGGGGACGGTGGTTTCGGCGCAATCCGGCGATTTTTCCAAGCCGAGGGGAGCAATGGAGGGTTCCGCGCTAACGACGGTGCCATCCGGCAGGGCGACGAGGACGGGACAGTGGCCGGCATTAGCGAGACGGACGACGCCCAGGTGGAGATCGACCACGCCGACGGCGGCGGTAACTAACATTTCGAGCCGGTCGAGGTCTTCGAAAAGGAGGCGGGCAGCGCGCTCCATGGCGCGGGCGGGGGTTTGATAGAGCTGATTGAGGGAGCGGAAGACGGAGCGGGTGACGGCGGCCATCATGGAGGCTCCGACGCCTTTGCCCATGACATCGGCGACGATGAAAAAGAAGCCGTGGGTGGTCCAGGGGATAACGTCGTAGAAGTCGCCGCCCACGGTCAGGGCGCTTTCGCAATGGCCAGCGAGGGTGATGCCGGGGATGTCAGGAAACTGGCTGGGGAGGAGGGAGCGCTGGATTTCGGCGGCGAGTTCGATTTCGCGGTGCGCCACGCTGGCGGTCATGGCGGCTTCCGCGTGGCGGCGGCTCAGGACCTGCTGGGCGAAGAATTCGGAGAAGGTGTGGATGATGTTGACCTGGCCGGCATTGAGCGGCTCAGTGGAGTGGCGGCGGCCGATGGTCAGGAGGCCCATGAGTTCGTCATCATGATAGAACGGGTGGACGAGACCGGCCTGGGGCTGGTCCGGGGCGGAGCTGGGTTCGATCCATTGATCCTGCCGGCTGGTGACGGCGGCGGCTTCCATGGCATAGGGGCTTTGGCCGACCGGGCAGGAGGCCGGGCCGTGTCACGAGTGGTTGGCAAGGGTGGTGAGATCCGGGCCAGTGACGACGCGAAGCATGCCGTAGTCGGCTCCGGTGATAGTGGCGAGATGGCGGAGCAGACGGTCCGCGAAATCAGTGAGGGTTGTGGTTTGGCGGGCTTCGGCGGTGAAGCGGAAGATCTCGGAAAGGCTTTCGTAGCAGGCGGAAAGTTCCTCGGTCATGGAGTCGAGGGTCTCCTCCAGGACAGCGTCATGGGCGGGAGGCGGAGTGATGGCGTGGGGGAGGCAGATCTGGCGTTCCAGGGTGAGCGTGTTGCGGCAGTGGCCGCGGTGGTAGTAGCGGGCGGTGGTGAGGGCTTCGATGATGAAGAGGCCGCGGCCGGATTCGGAATCGTCGTCAGGGAGACTGGTGGTGTCCGGCCAGTCGAAACCTTCCGTCTGGTCGATGATGTTGGCGACGATGCGGTCCGGGAGGATGCGGAGGTCGATTTCGAGGATTTGTGAGGGGTCAGGCCCGCTGCCGTGGAGGACGACGTTAATGGCTCCTTCAGCGAAGAGCAGTTCCCATGCGGCGAGTTCGTCATCGGGGGCTCCGGCATGGGAAAGCCAGGCGCGGGCGGCGAGGCCGGCGGAGCGGATGGCGAGCAGGGTAGGGGGGCCTGACCATTGCCACAGGCGGCCCTCGGCGGCGCGGGGGCCGGGAGGGGTGGGTGGCGGGATTAGGGCGGGAGTCATGGCAGCGGGAGGCTCAGGGATTACTGGGCTATTTCTAAAATGCGGTGCAGGCGGGTGAGTTCGAGGACCTGGGCGATGGTGGGCTTGGGCTTGAGGAGGCGGAAGGAGCCGCCGCGTTCGGTGGCAAGTTTTTGGATGGAGATGAGGGCACCGAGGCCGCTGGAGTCGAGGAAGTCGAGGGAGCCGCAGTCGAGCTCGATGTTTTTGAGGTCGGGCAGGAAGCGGGTGCGGACCTGGGATTTGACTTCGGCGGAAGTGCCGGCGGTGAGTTCGCGGAGGTCGGAGATGTTGAGGGTGGTATCGTGGGATTCGATTTTCATGTGGGCAGGGGAGGTGGATTAGGGGTGGGGTGAAAGGAGGCCGTGGCAGATAATTTTCCAGCGCCAGGCGGCGGTAGGCTGGCAGGCGAAGAGGGCGGCGTGGGCGCGGGCGGTGTCGTTCCAGGGGGAGTGGCAGCCTTCGGCTTCCGGAGCGGTGAAAAGGCCTGGCGGGGTGTGGAGCCAGAGTTGTTCAAATTCGCCATCAAGTTGCCTGGCTTCCTCCGGGGTGAGGGGGGGATTGCCGGTCCAGCAGAAATGTCCGGTGAGGATGCGCCAGAGACGGGGCCAGCGCTGGAGGAAGCCGGGAAAGAGCAGGGGGGTGAATTCCTAATAGGATATGGTGCGCTGCGGGGTGCCGGCTCCGGTGGGGAGCACGGCGGTATGGGTGAAAAGGAGGGCTTGTTTCCGGAGGAGGGCGGTGAGGGCAGCGAGGAGGATGAAGGGCAGAAAAAGGATTCCAGTGAAAATGAGGACGATGAGGGCGAGGAGGCGGGAAGGAAGTGAGGTGGCGGCTTCGTGGGGGGGATCCAGGGGGCAGAGGATGAAGCTGTCCCTGATAAAAGTCAGGGAGTCATTGGTCCATTTGAGGAGGGCAGGGCCGGAGGCGATGGACTCGTGGAGGTGCATCATGCTGCCAAGGTAGGTGCGCGGGGCGATGGTGCTGTTTTCGACGATGGCGTGGTTGTCGATGAGGCAATCGGATTCGATATAACTGTGAGGGCCAACGGTGGCTCCGGCGCGGACGATGGTGCAGGGCCCAATCCAGCAGGGGGCGGTGAGGATGGCGGTGGGGTCGACGCGGGCTTTAAGGCCGAACCAGATGCCAGGGGAGATTTGGCGGGCACCGATCTGATGGGGGGCGAGGAGGGGCAGGAGGGTGCGGCGGGCGTGGTGCCAGGCGGCGGGACTGGTAAGGATGGGGATCTGGGGGGCCTGCGGGAGGGAGTCCAGGGTGAGGGTGGTGTCAGGGGAGAAAGCGGCGTGTTTGGCGGCGGCTTCAGTGAGGGAGAGTTCGGAGGGCTCGGAGTTGATTTCGAGGGTGAGGCCCCAGGCGGTGCCTTGGAGGACGTAGGCGCGGACGTCGGAGGGGCGGTCGCTGGCGAGGATCCTGACGTGGGTGACGCCACGGCGGACGAGGCCGTCGAGGGCGTGTTTAATGAGAGGCTTGCCGAGGAAGGGAGCCAAGGCGAGGGGGAGGCCGCTGGTGAGGGCATCAAGGCCGGGTCGTTGGTCCGGGCAGATGAGGAGGATTCGTTTCATGTTCTGTGCCTCCTTTCCCCAGCAGCACGGCCGGCACGGTTTTGATCAGGATGAGGATATCGCGCCAGATGGATTGGCTTTCGATGTAGCGGACATCCAGACTCACCTGCTCGGGGAATTCGATGGAGTTGCGGTCGCCGATTTCGAGGAGGCGGCCTTCCCGTTCGCCGATTTGCCATAAAGGACAAGATTTTAGGAGAATTTCAAGAATATAACCAGAAAATTGAGGAGGTGTTTTGATCAAAACCAGGAGGCACCGGTTGGTGCATCACGGCAGGAGGCTCGGTGGGCTTGGCTTGTAGTGCGGTGACTCGGGCAGGAGAAATAGGCCCAATAATGGCCCGGCACATCTTACTTTTGATAATTATCAGAAAAAAGATCCGCAAATTCAAAAATTAATTTGCAAAAACCGTAATTTTGGGTATAATTATCCTATTATGAGAACTGCAAGCAAAAATTCTTCCTTTAAATCGAATCTCGGCCGCATCCATGGGCAACAATCGGGTTTTAGTCTCGTCGAGCTTCTCGTGGCGATTGCCGTGCTCGGCGTTGTGGCGGGCCTTGCCATTCCGAGCCTCGCTGGCGTGATTGAGAAGGGGCGTTCCGCCAAAGCCCTGCAGCAGGCGCAGAGCGTAGCCCTGACCTTTTCCTCGGCCCGCTCCGCTGGAGTGGTATTTGCCAACCCGACGCGGGAAGGCGTAGTCGACGCCTTGACCCAGCCCGGGGGGATCCGGGGAAGTGGCGTTTTCTCAGATGTATCTTTCTCAGTGCCAATCCCTTATAGTGAGGTGCAGGAATTGCGCAGCAGCCCCTGCCTCGTGGAAAAAACCCTCCCTGACGGCACCATGGTCCTGGAATTTCACCCTGTATATTAAGCCGTCTAAGCCGTCGCAGTTTCGGTCGTTCCCACCGTCCGCGAGGCCATTGTAAAGTATGTGAAAGTTCATTCTGATGCAAGAATATACACTTTCCTGTGATTTCCGTAAAAACCAGAATAATTTAGTGGCCCTTTTAAAAAGAGTATGCTATTTTACACGACACGATATGAAACGCACCCGAAATGCTTTTACCCTGGTCGAAATGCTGATCGTGATCACGATTATCAGTATTTTGGCTGCTATGGCGATTTCGTCAATCTCCAATGCGGCTCAAGACAGCCGCGTCGTTCTCGTCCGTCAGCAGTTGGCAGTGATCCAGGAGGCCCTCAACAGCTACGCCAACCGCCAAATTGGTCTGGTCTCCACCAGCGGGGGGAAACCCGCTACCGTGGAGCAGGTGCGCGGAGTCTACAATATGCCTCCTCCCCGTATCACCTTGGCGACAGTCAAGTTGTCAGACCGTCTCAATCTGATCCGGACCTATATGGATAACTCCAACTTCGGCACCAATCTGGTGGCGGATGACACCAATGGCCGGCTCACCACCGAAGCCATGCGCCAGACCAACACTTACGTGACTCTCCCGGACTGGGCGTTGGGGACTTACCCCAAGGCTCAACTGCTCCCCTGATCCCACTTGAAAAATCCTATTATGAAATCCCTTAAACGCGCATTCTCGTTGGTCGAGGTTTTGGCCGCCGTGGCCATCATCGGCATCATCGTGTTCCTTGCCCTGCCCAACGTGATTCAGGCCAAGCGGGACACGGAAGAGCAAATGGTTGTCACCCGGGCCGAGAACCTCAATATCTCCATCAGTTCCTACATCACCGCCAATGGCCGGAGCAATGCCGGGACGGACTGGAGTCTGGCAGCCAACTCGACCCATGCGAAAAAATACGACCTGATCAAAGGATACCTCGCCTATGCCCCGGCGGCCCTGACTGACTACCAGCCATCCGGGTATACCTTTGAGTTCGGCGCCCTGGAGGCAAAAGTAGCCATCAAAAAGGATGATGGAGCCGGCGGCACGGTTACCATCGCGTATTGATCTCCGGTGATAACCCCGTTCCATCCCGCAGCTCCATCCATGAATGCCAAACCGTCTTTATCGACTGCCGCCGCCTTTTCCCTGGTGGAAATGCTCGTGGTCATCTCGGTGATCAGCATCATCACGGCCATCGCCATCCCAGCTGTCACCGGGATCAACGGAACGGTCAAAAACACGGAGGCGAAAGACTTTGCTGAATCCCTGAACAAGGCAGTGCGTTCTTATTCCCAAGCCTGCTGGGAAATTGGCACGGCTGCCAACGACACCGCCACGACAGACGAATTTCTCGTCCTGCGCTCCATTCAATACAAGTGGCCTGTGGATCAACTGAAACCAGGCTCCCCCTATTTCTCTCCCCGGTATAATCCCTCCGCCTCTTCTGACGCGGGCCTGCACCGCCTCCGTTGGAACGGCAAAGCCTTTGAGGTGCTCGAACCAGGCACCACGGGCACTGGTTTCCTCAAGCCCTTCTCCGGGGCCGATTTCTCCTCGGACTACGTCTTCCCCAATGGTTACGCGCCGGTCGGTCCGTCCTGAGTCTCCTTTGATTCCCCCCCTTTTCCTGTCACATGCCCCCCTCTGACGTTCACCTTGCTCCCCAGGACCGCTTTGCCGCTGCCACTGACCCTTCCTTTTGGGAAGGCGAGGCGGCGCCCCCCCCTGCCGAAAGCGTGGTCATGGGAGCCTTCTCCGCTGCGAAGACCGGGCCGGTGAATATTGAAGCCGTTGCCGCCTCCTTCGACATCCTTCCCGTCAAGCTGCCCCGCACCACCTGCAGCATCCCTGCCGAAAACCTGCTCCGCCAGATCGGCCGCATGGCCACCACGGCGGAACCATGGCTGCCCATCAGCACCGTGGGGCCTTTCCTGGTCATGGGCCATTGCCGCCCGGAATCCACCGATTTTTGGGGCGTTGCTCCTGCTTTTGTTGTCCGCATCGTGGTCGATGCCTAGCAATATGAATCCATCCTCAAGGACCTGATCACCCGCCTCGGCTTCAAGCCCCTGGCCGCTTCAAATCCCAACGAAGGTCTAGTCATGCCAGCCATGGGGGGAGACCTGAACAGCGCCTTCTCCTGGTTCGTGGAAAACTACCCCATGAGCGTGGACGACCGCGAAAAGATGATGCGGCTGCTCGAGGAGCATGGGAAAAAGGTCCTGCAAACCATGGAGGACCTCAAGTTCCTCCCCCGCCACTATGGCGTCTGCATCATGCGCCTCGCCACCGGGGCGCAAATTTACAACCCTGAGGAAGCTCCCGGGCAAAATATTTTCCCGGACACCCTGCTGGACAAGCACACCGTTTATCCTCTCTTCTGCGGCAAGCAGCACATCTACCTGCTTAGCGCGACTGCTTCCGTCTACGCCTTTGAAGATGAGTGGCTCTCCTCCGGCAATGAACCCGTCAAGGTCATCCCTGTCCTGGCAGATACCCAGGCCATCCGCGCTGCCATCACCCGGAACCGCAGCCGCTCCACCACCCGCGAAACCACCGGCAACGTGGCTGTCGGGGAACTCACTTTTTCCGATAACGGTCAGCTCGTTGACATCGACCCCATGGACATGGCCCGGATCAACCCGGCCAACCCCAACAACTCTGCCGAGCAACTCGTCATGTGGGTCATCTACCGCGCCCTCACCCTGCGCGCTTCCGACCTTCACATCGAGAAATTTTACAATACCGCCCGCTTCCGCGCCCGGATCGATGGGGAACTCGTGGTCATTCACAGCTGCTCGGAGGAAGCCCTCCAGCGCGTCATCGCCATGATCAAAAACTGGTCCAACATGGGCCAGGAACGCCAGGTGAGCTGGACCCCGAAAACTGGGCCACTGGCTAAGCTATGATTGGACTGGACGGGTGCGCTCTAAACCGCGAACCCATAACAGACCCCATGAAAGCCAAACGTAAAAGACATGATGCCGGATTTAAAGCCAAGGTGGCGCTGGAAG
>CAMDJM010000036.1 GCA_945900785.1 Akkermansia muciniphila | reverse complement strand
GTGTCGGCCCAGCCGAAAGGCGGGAGGAGCGTCATTTTTTATTAGGGCCGCCGGTTTTCCGCCTCAAGGCGAACTCCCGGTCAAAGCCAATTATAGAGTCGCATGGATTTCTGGAAATGCAAACAATATTTCAAACACAGTAGAACTAATTCCCTTTCACCCGCTCCATTTTGGCCCCGAGCATGGCGAGTTTGTGGTCGATGTGCTCGTAGCCGCGGTCGATGTGGTAGAGGCGGTTTACTTCCGTAGCTCCTTCGGCCATGAGACCGGCGAGGACGAGGGCGGCGGAGGCGCGGAGGTCGCTGGCCATGACCGGGGCGGCGCTGAGGCGTTCCACGCCTTTGATGATGGCGGTGGGGCCTTCCATGGTGATCTGGGCTCCCATGCGGGCCAGCTCCGGGACGTGCATGAAGCGCTGGGGGAAGATGGTTTCCGTGATGACGCTGAGGCCGGGGACGGTGGCGAGCAGCGCGGTGAATTGCGCCTGCATGTCAGTGGGGAAACCTGGATAGGGCTCGGTGCGGATTTCGGCCCCGATGGGTTTTTCGGCGCGGGAGATGGTGATTTCATCGCCGGCGATGGTGATGGGATAACCACATTTCTCCAGGGTGCTGATGAAGCCGCTCATGTGCTCCGGCTGGGCTTTTTTCAGGGTGACGCGTTTCCCGGCGATGGCTCCGGCGACGAGGAAGGTGCCGGCTTCGATACGGTCGGCGATGACGTTATGCTCGGCACCGCCGAGTTCCCTGACGCCTTCCACCACGATGGTGCGGGTGCCGGCTCCTTCAATTTTCGCGCCCATTTTGCAGAGAAAATCGGCGAGGTCGATGACTTCGGGCTCAGCGGCGGCCCCTTCGATGACGGTGGTGCCTTTGGTCAGGACGGCGGCCATCAGCAGGTTGCCGGTGCCCAGCACGGTAGGACCGTGTTTGCCGCGCATATTGATGGAGCGGTCGCCACTGCCACCGGTGGCTTTGACGTGGATGTTGCCGCCGGTGACTTTCACTTCGGCTCCGAGTTGCTCCAGGCCTTTGAGGTGAAGGTCGACCGGGCGGTCGCCGATGATGCAGCCGCCGGGCAGGGAGACCATGGCTTCGCCAGTGCGGCCGAGCAGGGGGCCCATGACGCAAATGGAGGCGCGCATTTTGCGGACAAGGTCGTAGGGGGCTTCGGAGATGATCTGGTCTGCCTCCACGATGACGGTGCCGCTGGCGCGCTCGACCTGGGCTCCAAGGCTGGAGAGGATTTGCGTCATGTAATTCGTATCGCTGAGGTCCGGGACGCGGCGGATGGTGCACTTTTCCCGCGTGAGGAGGGTGGCGGCGAGGATGGGCAGGGAAGAGTTTTTGGAGCCGCTGACGAAGACGGAACCTTCGAGGAGATGACCTCCGTGAACGATGAGTTTATCCATGAGTAAGGTGGTGAGATAAAAAGGATCAGGGCGCGTTGGAATCAGGGCGCGCTGGAAAAAAGGAAGCGGTCGCGCCCAGAGTAGTCGGGGACGCTGCGCGCTTCCTGCAAGCCGGAATGCTCCAAGACGGGGAGTAAAGCGGGGGATTGTCCGGCTCCGATTTCGAGGGCGATCAGGGCCCCCGGGACCGCATGGGGGGCGAGCGCTTCGAGGAATGTGGCGATGATTTCCGTGCCGGCGGGACCGCCATCGAGGGCGAGCACCGGGTCTTTTTGCACTTCGGCGGAGAGGGTGGGCACTTCATCAGCGGCGATGTAGGGGAGATTGGCTACGATGAGATCGAAGGGGCCGCCGCTCAGGTTTTGGAAGAGATCCGTCAGGATAAAAGTGGTGCGTTCCTCCGGCAGGGCGGTCTTTTCCGCGTTTTCCCGGGCGAGGGCGAGGGCGTCCGGCGAGATGTCGGCGAGGGTGGCGTGCGCCTCCGGAAAGGCGTGGGCGAGGCTGAGGCCGATCACCCCGGAACCGGTGCCCATATCGAGGATTTTGTCTGGCGCAGGCAGGCTGTGCTTTTTGTAATAGGACAGGATTTTTTCCACCAGTTCCTCGGTCTCCGGCCGGGGGATGAGGGCGCGGGTATCGCATTTGAATTCGCGGCCCATGAATTCGATGGAGCCCAGCAAATGTTGAAGGGGTTCGCGTTTGGCGCGGCGGCGGGTGAGGTCGCGCAGGGGTTCGAGGGTTTTTTCCTCCAGCGGTTCGTTGAAGCGCAGGTAGAGGTCCATGCGTTTGCAGCCCATGACGTGGGCCAGCAGGTGCTCCATGTTCAGACGCGGGGAGTCCACGCCCGCTTTTTCAAGGTAGGGCGTGCCACTCTGGATGGTCTGGAGCACGGTTTTCATGACCGGCTCATCCTATCCACGGGGCGGGCAGTGCAACGGGATTTGAACGCATTTATGATTTAACAAAATCTGCTTCCTGAATGCCGGATCCCATTTTATGGTGGGGCATGAACGCTGGCAGAAACGACGGGCAACGCGCAGGGCTTTTCCGGGAACTGGCCCGTCTGACGGGGGCGGGAATCCCGATTTCCCAGGCGGCGAAGGTCCTGCAACGCGGGCGGGGGGCGCAGGCGGCGGCTACCGTGGCAGGACTGGAGCGCGGCCTGACAGCGGGGAAGAGTATCGCGGGGGCCTTGGAGTCTTCCCTGAACCCCATGGAATGGGCGGTGGTGCAGGCAGCGGAGCAGAGCGGCAAACTGGCGGATGGCTTTGCCTGGCTGGAGCAATATTACGAACTCCGCCAGAAGACGGTGGACCGGATCCGGGCGGCGATGCTCTATCCGGTTTTCATGCTGCACGCGGCCGTGGTGCTGCCTGCCCTGGTCGGCGCGGTGCTGCGGGGCGGGTATGGGGTGGAGATCGTGAAATCGGTAGCCCTGGCTCTGGTGCTGCTGTGGGGCGGGCTGGCGCTGCTGTGGCTGGCGGGAACGGTATGGGCCCGCATGGCGAGGACTTCGCTCCCGGCAGACCGGCTGATGGGGTGGCTGCCGGTGGCAGGCCCCGCCCGGGCGGCGCTGGGGCTGGCCCGGTGGTTTACGGTGATGCATTTTCAAATCACAGGCGGGCAACGGATGTCGTCAGGATTGCAGCGGGCCGGAGCCGCGTCATGGCAGGCCGGCCTTGATGCCGCCAGCCAACGGGCGGCGATAGCGGTGGAAGGCGGCGCGACCTTCGGCGAAGCGCTGGCGGCCCAGGCGGCTTTTCCCTTCGAACTGGTGAGCAATCTCACCTCTGCGGAATTCACCGGCACCCTGGATGTGGAAACGCTGCGCCTGACGCGGGAGTCCATGGCAACCGCTGCGGCGAAATCCGAGCATGCGGCGAAGCTGATCAGTGCCGGCTTTTACGGGCTGGTGATGCTCTTCACCGCGCTTCAGATCCTGAAAATCGCCGGGGCCTATGCGGGACTTTACAGCAACTTCATGGATCAACTTTGACCCGTGGAAGCGGCTGCCCGTTTTTCCATGACTCCGGTGATGGCTTTGCCTAAAAGCGCACAGGCCGGGCGGGGGATCGGCTCCAGGGTCAGGATGACTTTCGCGTCCTCGTAACCGGCCAGGGTGAAGGTAAGCCAGCGGCCATCCTCAGAGAAATCGGCGGCGGCAATGCTGCCCCAGGTCAGGAGCTGGAAATGGTCGATCGGCTTCCAGAGAGGAAAAATCTCCACCCCCACCGGGGAAAGCAGCAGGTAGGCGTGGCGGGTCATCCTCCAAGCGAGCCAAAAAGCCCCAGCCGCCAAACCGCCCGGAAACAGGGCCAGCCAGAGCGGTGGAGGCTGCTGGATTTGCCAAGAGGACAAAACCACCACCCCGGTGGTGACCAGCACCAGCAGCAGGCCGGCGAGCCAAAAGACCACGGCCTGCCGGGCGCGGGTGAAGCGGAGTTCTTTTTCAGGGGCAGTCATAGGCGGAGGCGGATTCAAGGGTGAGACTCCAACCTTGATCCTGCGTTCGCGGGGCGGTCCCACAAGGCTGATTCCGATCAAAAGTGCCAAGGACTCCTGCCGTTGCAGCGCCGCAAGCTTAAGACGCAAGAAATGAGTCGAGATTTCATAAAATTATGGTAATTATTGACTCTCAGGCCAAAATTTACATTGCCAAACCGATTTTCCACTTTTCTCAGCCTTAAAACCTTCACGGGCTTCATTCCGCAGGAGAGCAAAAGTTACCATTGTTTAGTTTTAATAATTACCGTAAATATTGTAATTTTCACTACTCTCTTCTCCGATCTATCTCATGCCACGTCTCATCGCACCTACAGGTCACACGCTTGATCTGCCGGCCAGACACCTCACCTTTGGTGAGGATGCCCGGTGCGATATTCCCTTGACCGCAGGTTATGGATTGGCTCCGCTGCATTTCGAGATCGCGCCCGGAGCGGAAGGCGTTTCTTTCCTCCGCGATTCCAGCGGCGGTGCCGGGACTCTGGTCAACGGCAGGCCGGTTTCCATCATCGCCCTGAAGGAAGGAGATGTGATTCAAGCCGGACAGCTCAGTCTGCGCTACACCGAGCAAAGCTCTCCCGTGCCTGCGGCGGCGGCCATTCCGGTCCAGCCTGCGCCCCCTCCCTCCTTGCCGGAGCCGGTCAGGCTGCCCCCGCTGGGAGAAACGATCACCGCAGCCGATGCGCCCTCCCCCACAGATTCGGGGCTGCGCGACCCGTCCCCTTACACCAATGCCCGTCCCCGCCCCGCCCTGATTGCGCCCCGCACTTTTGACTCCGCCTCCGCCGGCTCCGCCTCCCAGGCCAGTCCCTATCTGGTGCGCATCGCTTGCGGGTTGCTGCTGTTGCTGGCCTCCGCCGCCTTTTGTGCCACCGATCCCGGGCAACGCATGATCAGCCCCTGGATCAGCAGGCTGCATCAATGGAACACTGCCCGGGCTCCCCAGCTCAAGCCGGGCCCTCCGCCGTCCTCCCTTGCCAAAAAGCCCGAGGCCCCGGTCGCTCCTGACGCCTCCGTGATTGCCCAGACCTCGCACGAGGAAATCACCCGCCGCCTCCTCACTGAACGCACCCAGACCCTGCTTTACGCCGATCTGCGTCAGCTCATCCCCTCCTACAACATCATGGCCAGCCAGCAGGGGCTGCCGTCGCAACGGGAATTGAGTGAATCCTTCCGTAAATCCTACGGGGCCATCATCAGCCCATTTGAACAACTCAGTCTGCTCCAGAGCGATACCCAGGACGAGTTTCTCCTCATCCTCAGTGCGAAGACCGTGATTAATGTGGAAAAAGTCATCGGCCAACCCCTGCGTCCCACCCCCAAAGGACAGCCCGTCAAGCCCCAGCTCTTCATCCTCAAGGCGGGATCCCGCTCCCTCAACGCCGCCCTCTACGATCCCTTTACCCTCCTTCTTGGCAGCCCGCGGGCGATCGCGAAAGCGGTGCAGCTGAATAGCGGTCCCCAGCTCCGTGAAGCCCGCTGCATGTTCCCCGAGACCGCGCACCGGAATCCTGGAGCCCTGATCATGGTAAAGCGCGTCAATCTCCCGCCCACCCCCGGCGAAGGAGACGCCGCCACCGCCTTTGAAACCGTCGTTACCAACCTTTTCCTCAACAGCGGTCCCTCCACCCTCACTCTGGTGCGCAACCCCGACATCCGCGAGCAGACCTTCGTCGATGCCGCTGCCCCTGCCCTGAAACAACAGGCCACGGCTCTGGCTCCAGCCCTGGGCACCGATGCCAAATCCCTCTCCGATCTGCCCCCGGGAGAAATCAATCTCACGATCAACGAAGCCTCCATCTCCCTGCCGGGTGGTGCCACCCTTATCAGTTCCTCCTTGGAAAAAATGGCCCGCAGCTTCGTGCACGCGGCCCCCTCCATGTCCACCATCCTGCAGGCCCAGGACGCCGTGATGCAATTCAACAGTGCCCGGGCCACCGGCTCGGAACTGGCCCTGAAGGCCAGCACGCCACGTGAAGCCCTTGAACTGCTCAATGAAGGCATCCGGGGCGGCGGCCGCTACGGCGGGGCCACCTTCCAATTCACCAGTCCGGAGTCCGAACTGGAAAGCCTCACCTCCCTCCTCGCCATCGACAGCGGGGTGGGGCTCGTCTACCGTCCTGACATGGAAGCCCTCAGCGGAGCCGCTCTGGACCTCGCCCTCAAAGCCCGGAACTACCGCAATGCAGAACTCCTTGTCACCCTCTGGAAACAACTCAAGCTGGAAGCCGCCAGCAATGAAACCCCCGCCACGGCTGCCCGCCGCGTCCTCGCTTGGGCGAACAGTCCTGCCGGCCGCCAGCAACGCTCCATGATGGGCCTGCCCAGCCTCACCGCAGACGAACTGAAAGGTGCCATTAAATACCTCGTCGTTGAGAAAGGTGCCCTCATCTGGAAACCTGGGGAGGCCAACTACCGCATGTGGATCCGCATCATCCACCCCGATCCCCGCCGCGATGCCGGTCGGCTCGCCTCCATCTTCAACCGCGCCTCCGCTGCCGGTGCCATCCCGGCCTCCGCCAGCCGCGACCTGAAAGTCGCCCTCTCCCTCATCACCGCCGGGGTGAACGGCCGCGGGGAGCATGCCGGCGCCAATTTCAAGCTCGACAGCCTGACTCCCAACGAACTCAGCGCCGCCGCCGCCCTCCTCGCGCTGGAAGAGGGGAAAATGAAGGTGACTGCCACGGCGGCGAATGCCGTCAATATTGTAAAGGCACCGTAAACGCCCGCCCCCGATCCTCTGACGGAAAATCGGCTGAATCAGGCGTTGAAACCTTGGTTCCTCTCAATTTTCCGGGTTCTTCAGGGCTACCGTGGTTGACAAGACCGTTCGTCCGCTGTCTTTTGCCCGCCCCATCAGGCAAGCCCCTGAGGCCCCCCCATCTCCACATCCCAACCTGCCCATCCCACTTTTCATGGACTTCGTCACGCCCGCCATCGCTGAAATCGCCCCCTCCATCACCCTTGCCGTCACCGCCCAGGCCGCCAAAATGAAGAAAGATGGCATCGACGTCTGCTCCTTCGGTGCCGGGGAACCGGACATGGACACTCCCGCTTACATCAAAGACGCCGCCGTGGCCGCCCTCGCCGCCGGGAAAACCAAATACACTGCCAGCGCCGGTCTCCTGGAATTGCGTGAAGCCATCTGTGCCAAGCTGAAAGCCGATAACGGCCTCAACTACACCCCCGACCTCATCAGCATCAACTGCGGAGCCAAACATTCGTGCTACAACACTATCCTCGCCACCTGCGGCCCGGGCGATGAAGTCATCATCCCCGCCCCCTTCTGGACCAGCTACCCGGACATGGTCCGTCTCGCCGGAGCCACCCCCATCATCGTCCACACCAAGCAGGAAAATGACTGGAAAATGACCGCCGATCAGTTCGAAGGAGCCATGAGCCCTTCCACCAAGATGGTCATCATCAACAGCCCCGGCAACCCCACCGGGGTCGTTTACTCCCGGGAAGAACTCGAAGCCCTTGGCGAAATCGCCCTCGCGGAAGACATCCTCATCCTCTCCGACGAGATCTACGAAAAGCTGGTCTACGATGACACCGAGCACGTCAGCATCGCCAGCCTTTCCCAGGAACTGCGCAACCTCACCATCGTTATCAATGGCTTCTCCAAAGCCTATAGCATGACGGGCTGGCGCATCGGCTACACCGCCACTGCCAACAAGAAAATCGCCGAAGCCATCGACACCATCCAGAGCCACACCACCAGCGCCCCCGCCACCTTTGCCCAGTGGGGTGCCCTTGCCGCCCTCCAAGGCGACCCGAACGTCATTGAAGACATGCGCGCCGAGTTTGACATCCGCCGCGGCTATATGGCCTCCCGGCTGTCCAAGATCAATAACATC
Source organism: Akkermansia muciniphila (assembly GCA_945900785.1). Lineage (GTDB taxonomy): Bacteria > Verrucomicrobiota > Verrucomicrobiia > Verrucomicrobiales > V1-33 > CAIZWU01. The sequence continues at coordinate 37,283 of CAMDJM010000036.1, read as the reverse complement.
AGCTTCGTCGAGCCCAAAGGGGCTTTTTACTACCTGGTCAACATCGGCAAAACCGGCCTGACCAGCATGAACTTCGCGGAAAAACTTCTCATCCGCAGCCACGTCGCCGTCGTCCCCGGCATCGCCTTTGGGGCGGATGACACCGTCCGCTTCAGCTACGCCTGCAGCCTCGATGTCATCAAAAACGGCCTCGACCGCTTCGAGGAGTTCTGCAAGGCCCACTAAGCGCCGCCCCTCGTCGCGCCCTTCTCTCCTGTAATGCCCACCTGCCCCCTGAGGGGCAAAAGTGATGGCAAAGAGCGGGTGATGGCAGGTTGGGGGGATTTTGATTTGCCCTCCCCGGATGGGCAATATCCAAATCCCACTGACCCTGCCAACCGGCTTGCAAAGCCCGGCCAGCCCTTCACATTGACCTCATCATGCCCCCTAAGCTCGATCCGGCGCTGCATACCGATAAGAAACCCCCGTGGATCAAGGTCCGCCTGCCTACCAACCCCGTTTTCTGGTCCACCAAATCCATGGTGTCCGACCTGAAACTGCACACCGTCTGTGAGGAAGCCCAGTGCCCGAACCGCTGGGAATGCTGGAGCCAGGGCACCGCCACCTTCATGATCGCGGGGGACCGCTGCACCCGTGCCTGCGGCTTCTGCGCCGTCAAAACGGCCAAGCCCTTCGCTCTTGAAGCCGACGAACCCGCCCGCGTCGCCACTGCCACCAAGCGCATGGGCCTGAACCACGTGGTGATCACCGCAGTGGCCCGCGATGACCTTGCCGATGGCGGAGCGCAGCATTTTGCCGAAACCATCGAAGCGGTGCGCACCGAAAACCCTGGCATCACCATTGAAATCCTCGTTCCCGACTTTAACGGCAAGGACGACGCCCTGAAAACCGTGATGGATGCCCGTCCCCACATCTTCAATCACAACCTGGAAACCGTGGAGCGCCTTACCCTGCTCGTCCGCAGCCGTGCCATGTATCGCCGCAGCCTCCACGTCCTGAAGCGTGCCAAGGAAATGTCCGGCGACCGCATCGCCACCAAGAGTGGCATCATGCTCGGCCTCGGCGAAACCGAAGCTGAAGTCCTCCAGGCCCTCGACGACCTGCGCGAAGCCGGTGTCACCGTGCTTACCCTCGGCCAATACCTCCGCCCCTCCGCGAAACATCTTCCTGTCGTGGAATACATCCACCCGGACCAATTCGCCAAACTCAAGGTCATCGCGGAGGAAAAAGGCTTCCGTCACGTCGCCTCCGGTCCCCTCGTCCGCAGTTCCTACCACGCCTCCGACTTCAAGCCCGAGCTGGACCTGGTAGGCCATTAACCCAAGGGAGCACGCAGCCCCGGCCCCTGTGGTTTCAGTCAATCCGGATTTGCCGGTCCAGTGTGATATGGTTGCTACGGGCAGGAGGGCTCCGAATCTTGACAAAAAATGGCGGCCCGTTTCCGGGCCGCCATCCGAGCGCCAACCTGGTTACCGGCTAGCGGCTAATTGAGGAAGATCGAACCGGTCAAGATTCATCACCTTGGTCCACGCGGCCACGAAATCGCTGACGAACTTTTGCTGCGCGTCGGCAGAAGCATAGACTTCCGCGATGGCGCGAAGCTGGGAGTTCGATCCGAAGACGAGGTCCACGGAGGTGGCGGTCCATTTGACCTCCCCAGTCCTGGGGTCCTTGCCTTCGAAGAAGTGCTCGCACATCGTGGACTTCTTCCATTCGGTGCCCATGTCGAGCAGGTTCACGAAGAAGTCATTGCTCAGGGCTTCAGGGCGCTTGGTGAAGACACCGAGTGCGGGGAAGCCGACGTTGGTGTTCAACACTCTCATGCCTCCGATGAGGACGGTCATCTCCGGCGCGGTGAGCGTGAGCAACTGGGCACGGTCAATCAGCGTCTCCGGGGCTGGTCGGTCGAGCTTGTGTCCGAGGAAGTTGCGGAAGCCATCGGCTTTTGGTTCCAGCATTGCCACGGAGGCTACGTCGGTCATCTCCTGCGTCGCGTCGGTGCGGCCGGGAGAGAAGGGAACTTTCACCTCCTGGCCGGCTTTCATGGCCGCAGCCTCGACGCCTGCGCAGCCGCCGAGCACGATCAAATCCGCGAGCGAGACTTTTTTGGCACCGCTGTTGAACTCTGTTTGGATTTTCTCCAAAGCAGCGAGGACCTTGGTAAGTTGGGCTGGGTTGTTGACTTCCCAGTCCTTCTGCGGGGTGAGGCGGATGCGGGCTCCGTTGGCACCGCCACGCTTGTCGGACCCGCGGAAAGTGGACGCTGAGGCCCAGGCGGTCGAGACGAGCTGTGAAGTGGACAATCCGGAGGCGAGAAGTTTCGCCTTCAATTCGGTGATTTCCTTTTCGCCGATCAGTTCACCTGCAACGGCAGGAACCGGATCCTGCCACAGTTGAGGCTCGGGGACTTCCGCGCCGAGGCTGCGGGAGTAGGGACCCATGTCGCGGTGCGTCAGCTTATACCAGGCTTTGGCAAAGGCTTGTTCGAACTCTTCCGGCTTCTCATGGAAGCGTTTGGAAATCTTCGCATATTCGGGATCCATCTTCAGCGCGAGGTCCGTGGTGAACATGATCGGCGCGTGTTTCCTGGACTTGTCGTGAGCGTCGGGGACAGTGCCTTGCGCGGATTTGTCCTTGGGAGTCCACTGCTGGGCTCCAGCCGGGCTCTTCGTGAGTTCCCATTCGAATTCGAGGAGATTCTCAAAGTAGCCGTGAGACCATTTCGCAGGTGTGCTTGTCCAGGCACCTTCCAGTCCGCTGGTGATAGTGTCACCTGCGTTGCCCTTGCCGTGCTTGTTTTTCCAGCCCAAGCCCTGCTCCTCAAGCGGGGCCGCTTCGGGCTCCGGTCCGACGTTTTGCGCACTGGCAGCACCATGGGCTTTTCCTAACGTGTGTCCGCCGGCAATCAGGGCGACGGTCTCCTCATCATTCATCGCCATGCGGCCGAAGGTCATCCGGATGTCCTTGGCGGCAGCCAGCGGGTCCGGCTTGCCGTTGGGGCCTTCTGGATTCACATAGATCAATCCCATCTGCACGGCGGCGAGAGGATTCTGAAGTTGCCGGTCGCCGCTGTAACGCTTGTCGGCGAGCCATTCACTCTCCGGCCCCCAGTTAATGTCTTCCTGGGGTTCCCAGACATCCGCGCGGCCTCCGGCGAACCCGAAGGTCTTGAAGCCCATCGACTCCAAGGCGCAGTTGCCAGTGAGGACCATGAGATCAGCCCATGAGATTTGTTTGCCGTATTTCTGTTTGATAGGCCAGAGCAAGCGACGCGCTTTGTCGAGATTGGCATTATCCGGCCAGCTGTTGAGAGGAGCAAAGCGTTGCGTCCCGTAGGATGCGCCGCCACGTCCGTCTGTAACGCGATAAGTGCCTGCGCTGTGCCAGGCCATGCGGATGAAAAGCGGACCATACGTGCCATAATCCGCCGGCCACCAGTCCTGGGATGTGATCATCAGTTCCTTGATGTCCTTTTTCAAGGCGGCGAGGTCGAGTTTCTTGAACTCCCCGGCGTAATCGAAGTCCCCGCCCATGGGATCGGTCTTGGTGGAGTTCTGAGCGAGGATTTTGAGGTTCAACTGATTCGGCCACCAGTCGCGGTTCGAGAGGGCTGCGGCGACGGTGTTCCTGTTGGCAGGAGCCGGATCGCCCATCACCGGGCACTTGGCTGCAGCGTCATCGGCCGCCGGTTTTGATGTGGTATCCTGGGCCAGCGCCGTGCCGCCATGGGTCGATAGGCCAAAGCCAAGGGCCAAGGCAGCTAGCCAGACGGACTTCCGGCCTTTCCCTGGTCGCGGGATGGAACTGGCAAGGGCTCCGTTCATCCCGGGGCTCCTGAGTGTGATTGGGTTGTTTTTCATGTTGTGCATTTTGGTTGGTGAAGAAATGGATGGTGAAAATGCGTCACGCCTTCGTCAGGCAATCGGGACAGGTGCCCCAGTAGATCACCTCGGCCTCATCAATGCGGAAACCTGCGTTGTTGGAAGCGGATAAGCAGGGAGCTTTCCCCACCGCACAGTCCACATCGGCCGTTGTCCCACAGGTGCGGCAGATCAAGTGATGATGGTTGTCGCCGACCCGGTCTTCATAGAGAGCCGCCGACCCGGACGGCTGAATACGCCGGATGAGACCTTTCCCGGCCAGCATCCCGAGGGCATTATACACGGCCTGTCGCGAAATGGATCCGATCCCGGAGCGGACATCCTCCGCGATGGCGTCCGCTGTAGCATGGGGCCGGGCCGCCACCGCCCGCAGCACTCCCAAGCGTTGGGCCGTGATAGGGAGTCCATGTTTGCGGAGAAGGTCGGCAGGATCAGTCATTGGCGTGCTTTAATGAACATAATACTGGATCAAGTCAAGAGTTTGTCTGAATCGATTTTAGTGGCGGCAAGGCACCCGGTGAATAACCATGGGTGGAGTGCTAACGGAACCTTCGGAAACCGGTCATCGTGTCATCGGGCCGCATCGCGGCGGCCCAACGTTCCCCGTTTTCAAGGAGGCCTTCCGCGATAGGTCGCCGCGACGCGGCTGATTTGGTTTCGCGGATAACTTTCCGGGCGGGTTGCGGCTTGTCCGGAAATTTTTTGGCCAAGCGCCGGAAACTTCCCGGGGGAAACGGTTCAGGAGTGGGGAGTGACGCCCGGTTCCCGGCGCGCTGGAACTCTCTTCTCCCCCTGTGAAAACCCGGGCTGCTCCCTTCCATCCCTGAATGATTCGCCCGGGGGGCCTGACGGTTTTTGATTTCAGCCGCCACCGGCGCTGATCATGGCAGGGCGCTGATGGGCGTCCCGCTCAGGGTGATCTGGGCAGTGAGCAACAGGCGCCCGGCGCAGCGGACTTCCCCCTGCACCTGGATCAGGGAGCCCATGCGTCCGGCCACGCTGGCCTGGATTTCAAGGACTTCTCCGGGCACGGCGCTGCCGGTGATTTTGGCCCCACGCACGGCGGTGAGTTTCAAATCGGCGAGGGCGGGGATTGTGGGATCGCTTTGCGCCACCACGCCGCCCAGTTGGGCCACGGCTTCGATCAGGAGGACCCCCGGCATCAGCGGATGGCCCGGGAAGTGCCCTGACAAAAAGTCCTCATCCCCGCGCAGCGTATAGGTCCCGGTGCCGGAGATGCCGGGCGTGAGGCTGGTCACTTGATCGACAAAGCGGAAGGAGGGCCCATGGGGCAGTGCGCTGAAAGGGGAGGGCATGGCAGGGAAGGCCTGCCCGTAAGAGATTCGGTCCCTGGGGGCAAGCGGCTTCCCGGGTTTCATGCGCGCGCTTGCATGGCCAGGAGCCGGCACGTTTAGGAAGGAAAATCCCTTCCCCCCGCTTTTTCTCCCTGTGCCTGACCCCTCCTCTACCCATTTGCTGCTGATCCCTACCTACAATACCGGCCCCAAGGTGCTGGAAACGGTGCGGGATGCTCTGGCGGCCTGGGCTCCGGTGTGGGTGGTGACGGATGGGAGCGATGACGGGACGACCGAGCAACTGGAAGCCCTGGCCGCGACTGAATCCCAGCTCCGCGTGATCCGCCATGAGCGGAATCTGGGCAAAGGAGCCGCTGTGCTAAGCGGGGCGCGGCTGGCCCGGGAAGCGGGATTCACGCACTTGTTATCTTTTGATGCGGACGGGCAACACCCCACCGGACAAATCGCCCTATACATGGAACTCTCCGTCCGGCATCCGGAAGCGCTGGTTTTTGGAAAACCGGTCTTTCCCCCCAATGCGCCCACGGAGCGGGTAATGGGCCGGAAGGTGGCGAATTTCTTGGTCAATCTGCAGTCGGGCTGGTGGGGGATCGGGGATTCACTGTTCGGCATGCGGTTGTTTCCCCTGACAGATTTGATCGGGGTGATGGAGTCCACCTGGTTTGGGCGGCGCTATGATTTTGAATGCGAGGCGGGCATCCTGCTGTGCTGGCGCGGGGTGCCGATCATCAATGTGCCGACGCCGGTGCGCTACCTGAGCAAGGCCGAGGGCGGGGTGTCCCACTATCACTATCTGAGGGACAATGTGAGGCTGGTGACCTTGTTTCTCCGGCATTTCCCGGGTGCAGTGCTGCGCTGGCCCCTGCTGCTGGTCCGCCATCTGGCCGGGCGCTCGCGTGTGGCCGGTGGGGTGGCCGGTGGGGAGGCGGTCCTGGCAAATCAAGTCCCACCAGCATGAAGGCAGCGCCGTTTTCCCTGCGGAAGTTTGCCAGGGTTTTTCCTGATAGTCATGGCCGGTGGTATGTGGCGGTCAAGGTAGCCACAGATCCCCTCTACCCCGCAGTGCGGGAAGCCCTGGAGCAGGCTGCCGGCCCCTTGCTGGATCTGGGCTGCGGCATGGGCGTGCTTAGCTTTTACCTGCGGGCGCATGGCTATGCCCAGGCCATCCACGGCATCGACTATGATCCCCGGAAAATCGAAGCCGCCCACCATGTGCTCCAGAAGATCGGGGCTAGTGGGCTCACTTTTGTCCAGGGCGATGCCCGGATCACGCTGCCGGAGCATATGGGCTCGGTGACGATCCTGGATATCCTGCAATATTTTCCTCCTGACGGGCAAACCCGCCTGCTCAATGCCGCAGCTGCGCGGGTCATGCCGGGTGGGGCGCTGATCATCCGCAGTGGTCTGGACTCTCCCGGGCGCCGCTTCCAGTTCACCCGCTGGTGCGACCGCATGGCGAACCGGCTGAACTGGATGCAGGCGGCCCCGGTGCACTATCCCACGGCGGCTGGGCTCACCGCTATCCTCACACAGGCCGGTCTCACAGGCACGCTCCGGCCGCTCTATGGCCGCACCCCTTTCAATAACTGGCTGGCGGTCTTCCGGCGGGAGGGCTGAAGCGGCGGATGAAGTCCACCGTGGCGGGACCGGCCATTTTGTCAGGCCGGCTGAGGGCCAGCACCATGAGGGAATGCCCCTGACGGGGAATGGCCAGGATTTTTGAGAAGATGCCCTGTTCACCCAGTGCCTCATGGAGCCTGACCGATTGCCGGATCATGGGCTTTTCCTCGGACGCTCCGTAGAGGACCAAAAAGGGCGGCGATGTTTTCCGGATGAAGCTGGTGACGGAGGCATCCCGCGCCCACTGCGGGTTTTGTCCCTTGGGATCAACCAGGCTCCGGTAGTAAGCTGGATCGTGCCCAAGGGCGTAAGTCCGGGCATCCCCCAAATCCATCCCCGCCCCGCTCACCGCAATCACGCCACGCACGGCATGGGCAGGCACCCCGGCTTTCTGCAAGGCCGGGCGATTGAGCGCGGTGAACGCGGCCAGCTGGGCACCGGCAGAATGGCCCATGAAAAAGATCCGATCCGGGTCGCCTCCCCGGGCCGCGAGGTGGCGGTGAATCCACCCGGCGGCGCGGGCCACATCCGCCACCTGTTCCTGCCAGGTGGCCTGCGGCTGCAGGCGATAGCTGATGATGGCCGCGCCGATGCCCTGGGAGGCGAGGTAGCGGCCGATGTTTCCATAAACATCCGCCCCGCCGACGGTGAGATCCCGATCTCCACTCACCCAGCTGCCGCCATGCACGAAGAGCACGACAGGCCAGCCGGATTTGGTTTCCAGCGCGGGCAGGAAGAGATTCAATTTCTGCCCCGCCTCCGGGCCATAAGCCAGGTTTTTCGCCGACTGTGGCTCCGGCAGGGCGGCCTGCCGGTAGAGCACGGCCATGCCGGCCCGCTCCACCACGCTGCAGGCTGGCAATAGCAATAGCAGGCCCAGGATGGCAGAAAGGAAGCGCAGAGCGGGCTTGGGATAGAACCTGAGATTCATAAATAGGGCAACGGAGCGGGTGGCAGGGTGGTTTTTCCCTCCCTGCACAACGTGGAGGAATTCGAATGGGATGAGGGGACTTTCAAGTCTGCGCTTCAGCTCCTGCCAGGATTTGCCCCCATTCCACCGGCAGGGGGGCTTCCCACCGCAGAGGAGCCTGACCGCTCAGGGTGACGCCCAGCCGGCTGGAATGCAGGGCCTGCCTTGGCAGGAGCAGGGCTTCCTGGGCTGCCGGGGTCCAGCCCTCACTGATCTGCCGGAGATACCACTGGGAGCCAGGGCCGTAGAGCTTATCACCCACCACGGAATAGCCGCTATGCTGCAGGTGAACGCGGATCTGGTGCATGCGCCCGGTATGCGGCACGGCGGCGATCAGGGCAAAGCGGTCCCCCGCCGTGGTGGGTTGCCTCAGACGTTGCAGGACGCGGAAGTGCGTCACTGATGGCACGCCGTCCGGGTGGACCCTTTGCATGAGATAGACCGGGGAATCCTCCACCTCCCCGCGGCGCAGGATGGGGGCTTCCACGCTCCACTCATCTTTGTCAGGCCAGCCGCTCACCAGGGCGGTGTATTCCTTGGTGATTTCACGGCGCATCATGGCCTTGTTGAAGGCGCGGGCGCTCGCGGGGTTTTTGGCGATGAGGACAAGACCGCTGGTCTCCCGGTCAAGCCGGTTGATGATGGACAGGGCGCTGCCATTGGCCAGGTCATAGGCTAGCAGGGCGCGCAGCCCATGCCAGAGGGTGGGCGGGCCGCCCGGCTTGGACGGGTGGATCTGGAGCGGGGCCGGCTTATTGACCACGATCCAGTCCGCTGACTCATCCACGACGGAAAAGTCAAAAACATCGGCACAGGCACGGGCATCCATCGCTCAGTTATCGGGCGGCGGCAGCGTCCTGCAAGCGCTGCACCCGCAAGGCATCCGGCGGATGACTTTTCCACCAATGCGCCTTCCCCAGGCCCAGCCGGGCCCGGGCGGTGGTGTAGCGCTGCCAAAAACGAACCGCCGCCTCCGGGGAATAGCCGGCGCGGCGCATCAGGTCGAGGCTGACGCGGTCGGCCTCATCTTCCTGATCCCGCTGGCGGGCGGTGAGAGCGGTCAGGGAAACAGTGAGGATGGCACCGGAGGCACTGCCCAGGGCGGTGCTGGCATCGTTTCCCTGAGCCGCCAGCACGGCCCCCAACGCTCCCCCCGCCAGCACCACCGCCCACGATTCCATGGAGCGCTCCCAACCATGGCGGCAAAAAACATGAGCCATTTCATGCGCGATGACGGCGGCCAGTTCCGCCTCCCCTTGGACAAAACCAAGGGTGCCCGCTGTCACTTCGATCCGCCCGTCCGGCCAGGAGCGGGCGTTGGTGCCGGACCCTTCCCGGATGGAAAACTGCCACTGCACCGGATGGCTCTCCTGATCCTGCGGCACCGCCTTGGCCAGGCGGGTGGTCACCCGGTGCCAAGCTCCGCCCGGGGGATCCGCCTTCCGTTGATGAGGGGGCGCGGCACATTGGCATAACAACCCACACAACAGCCAAAGCCAGGCGGGAGGGCGGAAGCAACGGTCAGGCATGGGGGGATTTGAATTGACCCATAACACGCCGGGCAGGGGGACGCAAAGGGTCCCTTGGCTCACCAGGGCCGATTTTTCCACGTGAAAGCCGCCGCCCCGGCGTTTAAGGAAGGAATCGCCCGTCATCCCCGCGATTCCATTTTTATGTTAAAATCCCTACTCAAAACTGTTTTTTACCGCCTTGGCTTCAGCATCACCAAGCTCCGCCCGGCGGTCGCAGCGGGAGCCGTGGGGCTGGATCAGTCCGCAGGGCGGGTGATGTCCATGATCCATGCGGAAAGCCCTTATCAAAATTTCCCGCTGGCAGACTATCCGGAGGATTTGCACGGCTGGGGCAGCCAGTCCCCGGCCTTTGATCAATTGCTGGCACGCCTGAAGCCCGCCCGCATCATCGAAGTTGGCACCTGGAAGGGAGGCTCGGCCATTCACATGGCCAAGGTGGCGCAAAAGCTGGGTCTGGCCCCGGAGATCATCTGCGTGGATACCTGGCTGGGCGCGGTGGAGTTTTGGACGGATCAGAAGGACCCGGAACGCTATCTTTCCCTGAAATGCCGGAACGGCTACCCCACTGTCTACTATCAATTTGTGGCCAACGTGATGCATCAGAAGTGCGAAGCCCTGATCACGCCCTTTCCGCAGACGGCCACCATCGGAGCCCTGTGGTTCCGGCGTTATGGGATCAAGGCCGGCCTGATCTATATCGACGGCAGCCACGAGGAGGACGATGTCTATGCGGATCTGGTCAGTTATTGGGATCTGGTGCTGCCGGGCGGTATCCTCGTCGGGGATGACTGGGGCTGGGACGGCGTGCGCCTGGCGGCCACGCGCTTTGCCGGGGAGCAGGGACTCAGCATTACCCATCTGGCTGACAAGTGGTATTTGGAAAAAGCGTCCAGTTAGGTGACCTGCGGGCCACAGGACCTCAAAAAGCACGCCAGACGCTTCCCCATCCTGGTCCGGAGCAGACTCAGCAGATCGACCGCCAGCCATCGTAGCCGCCGTAAATCTGAAGAGTTAACGTCATGCCCTTCAGCTTCGGCAAGTTTTTTTTGATTTCCATCAAACGTGAGGAACTCCGTCACCCCAGGATGGAGTGCAGTAGCAATGTGGAGAATGTCAAAACTGCGATGGCCTCCTTTGACCGTGTGCTGAAGCGCCAAACGCTCTCCGATCTGGTGCTCCAGAAAATGGTTTCACTTTATTTCCGCACTTCGATCAGACGTTCGCCGTCTCCAATGAGGCTTATCATCCTGGGCAACAACGGATTAAACCACTCCAGCAATGCTCTCCGGCTGGTATTCCCAATGCGTAGCAAGACAATCAGCGGGCCGATCTTGGCTTGCTTCTGACGATGTGGGAAGTCCTCATCCTTGGTGACGATGATGGCATCATGCCGCAGCGCGAAATCCCAGATTGCGGTATCATCCGCATCCCGGAGTCCGACAGAAGCGACATGATCAGCCTCATAACCATGATCTTTCAACAATATAGCCAGGCTGGAGGCAGTTGAGCGTCAATGATAAAGCGCATGGTTCAGTGCGCCAGTAATACCGGGTGATCCGCGTCCATGGCCGCATATTCCAGACAGGCATCAATATCCGCCGCCTCAAGATAGGGGTAATCCTCCAGAATTTCTGCCTGCGGGACGCGTGCCGCCAACAAGTCCAGGACGTCCTTCACCCGGATCCGCATTCCCCGGACACAGGGCCTGCCCCCACATTGATTTGGATTGAACGTAATTCGGTCGCTCATGCTTCACTATTTAGCCCGGAATACCGCCGGGTAAAGAGAATTGAGCAGCGGGTCAAACCACCAGACGCCGGGGCGCAGAACCGGAGCGAAGCGGAATTGGACTGCCGACAGGCAGCCCACACTCATGCTTCAAATTTAGTCCGGAAACCGCTGGGTAAAGAGAATTGACCAACGAGTCATGCTGTCAAACCACTGGCCGCAGCCCATCACAGTTCCGGTGAAAAGGCTGCAAAGCCACCGTCTCTTTTGCCGTATAAGCGGCATGGCGAATATTGGGCATGAGCCGGAATCCTTTAAGTTGGCAGCTGCGAGCACGGCGATTTTCCTGAAAAACGGGATCGTCAGGATGGCGGGGATGCTGATGCTTTTACAACCCGTTGCTGGCGTGGCGGCGGGGACTGGCATGGAGCATTGGGCCTTTGCTCCGCTGCGGCAGGAATTTGCGGTGCCGTCCTCCGCCTGGTCGCGGGGGCGTCTGGATGATTTTGTGGTGGAGAAGCTGGCGTCGGCGGGCCTGAAACCCGCTCCGGAGAGCAGCCGCCGAGTGCTGATCCGGCGGCTTTCTTTTCAGCTCACCGGCTTGCCTCCAGCCCGGGAGGAAGTGGCGGCATTCCTCGCGGACGAAACGCCCGATGCTCTGGAGAGGTTGGTGGACCGCTTGCTGGCTTCGCCCCGCTTTGGGGAACGCTGGGGCCGCCACTGGCTGGACCTGGCACGTTATGCGGACTCCAATGGGCTGGATGAAAACTTCCTCTTCCGCGAGGCCTGGCGTTACCGGAACTGGGTGATCGATGCGGTCAATGCGGACCTGCCTTTTGACCGCTTCACCCTGGAGCAATTGGCTGGAGATCTGTTGCCCTACGAATCGATCGGCCAGCGCGACCGCCAGCGCATCGCTTCCGGTTTCCTCGTGATAGGCCCAAAGGTGCTGCTGGGAAACATGGAAGAGCGGCAGCGCATGGAAATCGCCGATGAGCAGATCGATACTGTGGGGCGGGGCTTCCTTGGCCTCACTCTGGGTTGTGCGCGCTGCCATGATCACAAATTTGAGCCGGTCTCCACCCGGGACTACTATGCGCTGGCAGGCATTTTCACTTCCACCAAAGTGATGGAGACCCGCTACATGCTGGGCGAACAGCGGGGGATGGAACAATTGATAGGTCTGGGTGAAAATGGTGCTGAAGCAGACACCGCCTATGAGGATTTCTGGCGGGACAAAGCGAAAACCACGGCACGGCTCCAGCAGGCGAAGAGTGTGCTGGATCTGCTGAAAAAGGAGGATGCGGCTGGCCTGGACCAATTGCTCAAAGAGCACCCGGACGCGCTGGCCGGAGAAGCGGCAAGGATGAAGCCCTATGCCGCGCAGGAAAAATTGATAACGGATTTGGATGCCCTGCTGGCCCATCCGCCCGGTATCCCACCCCGGGCCATGGTGCCCAGTGATGTGGAAAAACCAGCCGATGAATGGGTGAGAATGGCCGGGCAATTTGACCAGCGGGCGGCGGCGGTCCCCCGGGGGTTTCTCCCGGTGCTGGGCGGTGGGAAGACGCCGGTCATTCCGGAAAACCGCAGCGGCCGCTTGGAATTGGCCCAATGGCTAACTGATCCGGAGCACGGTGCCGGCAATCTCACCGCCCGGGTGCTGGCCAACCGGATCTGGTATCATCTCATCGGTCAGGGGATTGTAAAGTCCGTCGACAACTTTGGGCGTAGCGGGGAATTGCCCAGCCATCCGGAACTGCTCGATTTCCTGGCGGGCGGGCTGTTGCAGTCGCACTGGTCGGTGAAAAGCCTGGTCCGTCAGATTGTGCTCAGCCGCACCTTCGCCATGGCCTCGGAGCCGGCAGGTGACCCGGTGGAGGCGGAAACAGCCGATCCTGACAACCGCTGGCTGTGGAAGGCAAACCGCCAGCGTCTCGATCCGGAATCACTGCGCGATGCCATTCTTCTGTTGTCAGGAAAACTGGACCTCGCCCGGGTGGAGTCCACGGTCGCCTATCTGGGGGATCAGGCCACTGCGGTCGGGGATAACAAAAACCGCCGCCGCACGGATTTCAATTGCCGCAGCATCTATCTGCCGGTGATCCGGAATGATCTTCCCGAGGTCTTTGCTGCCTTTGATTTCACCAATCCTCACACCACCATGGGAGCGCGTCCCCAGACGGTCTCCCCGGCTCAGGCGCTGTTTCTGATGAATGATGAGGTGGTGATGGCAGCGGCAGAAGCGGCGGCCAAACCATTGATCAGCCTCGAGGGAGGATTGAAAATCGGGGAGGTTTTCGAACAGATCCTCGGCACGCTGCCCACGCCGGAGGAGAAACTCCAGATTGCCGACTTTGTGCTGGGCACAGCGGCCCGTCTTACCCGTGAGGGCAAGCCGGACCCGCTCCTGCAGGCCTGGGCGATGGCTTGTCAGGCGCTTTTTTCCTCCAGCCGCTTTCAATTTATTGACTAACTTTATGTCGTGCCACCTGTTCAACCGGACCCGGACCCGCCGGGATTTCCTGCGGGCCAGTGCCTGCGGCTTTGGCCATCTCGCCCTGTCCGCCATGGCTGCTGCCGGCAGTCAGGGGTCAGGACCACCGGGGCCGCACTTTGCCCCCCGGGCGAAGCGGGTGATCTTTCTCTTCATGTGGGGCGGGCCCAGTCACGTGGACTTATTCGATCCGAAGCCCCGGCTGACCCAGGACAGTGGCAAAACGCTGCACGGCGTGGATGTTGGTTCGGAGAAGGAAGCGCTGGGCACAATGCTGGGCTCGCCGTTCCAATTCAAGCAGCATGGAGCCTCCGGCCAATGGATCAGTGAGTTGTTCCCCAACCTCGCGCGCCATGCCGATGAGTTGTGTGTGATCCGCTCCATGCACACCAATGGAACGGCTCATGGCGAAGCCCTGCTGCGGCTCCACACCGGCGCAGCCAACCTGGTGAGGCCCAGTGTCGGGGCTTGGGTCAGCTATGGTTTGGGCAGTGATAACGCCAACCTTCCCGCCTTTGTCTCCATTTCGCCGCCCCGGGGACATGGCGGCGTGCAGAATTACGGCAACGCTTTTCTGCCTGCGATTCACCAGGGCAGCGTGATTGGTTCAGCGGAAATCCCCATCGCCCAGGCGGTGATTTCCAATCTCAAAAACCCCCGCCTGGACCCGGCTTCGCAGCGTCAGCAGCTCGATCTCATCCAGTCACTCAACCGCCAGCACCTTCACGGGACCAGCGGTGACCGTGGAGTGCAGGGCCTGATCGAAAATTACGAACTCGCCTACCGCATGCAATCCACCATGCCGCAGATCATGGGGCTGGATGACGAAAGCGAAGCCACCCGCAGCATGTATGGCATCGGCTCCGGCCCCACGGACAATGCCGCCCGCCAGTGCCTGCTCGCCCGCAAACTGGCGGAGCGCGGGGTGCGCTATATCCAGGTTTCCACCGATTACACCTGGGATCATCACAACAAAGTGAACGATGGTCACCGTGCCGAATGCGCCAAGGTGGACCAGCCCGTGGCCGCGCTGCTGCAGGATCTGAAACAACGCGGCATGTTGGACGATACCCTGGTGATCTGGGGCGGCGAATTCGGCAGAACTCCCATGGCAGAAAATGGTGATGGGCGTGGCCACCATCCGCAGGCCTTTTCCATCTGGATGGCGGGCGGCGGCGTGCGGGGCGGCCTCACGTATGGCGCGACGGATGACTTCGGCTACCGCCCCGTGGAAAACGCCGTGCACATGCACGACCTCCACGCCACCATCCTCCACACCCTCGGTTTTGACCACGAGCGCCTCACCTACCGCCACGCCGGCCGCGATTTCCGCCTCACCGATGTCGAGGGCAGGGTAGTGCGCGACATTCTGGCCTAGCCAGTTGCCGGCCTGGCTGGTTTTCACAACCATCCTGCCAGTGTTGGAACCTCCAAAGAGGCCGGTAAAAGATTGGATGGGCCGGGCCGGGGTCATCGCATCGGCACGCCCCTTTGCGCGGCATGAACATCCAACACCCCTTCGGCTCCCTGCGGGCGCTCAAGACGGTGAAGGACTTCACCGGGTTCGTGCAACGCTCTGCGTATTTTGACTCCGGCATCACCAGTGTGGACAAAAAAGGCGTCAATCCGATGGAGCGCGGTAATCAGGTGCATCCCATGGCTGACTTCAACATCGTCCCCGGCAGCAAGTTCTGATCAGAAGGCCGACCTCGTCGCTTTCCTCCGCGCGTTGTGAACTGGCTCAGCACAGCAGGGATCATCCCAGTCCGGAGGCCAGGGACCTGGCTTTGCCTTCCATTTCCTCCCGCAGGCGGCAGCACATCATGTCACAGAGTTCATTGACGATGGGGTCGGCGATGAAGCACACGGAGGTCAGCCCCTCTTTTCGCACGCCGACCATGCCAGCCTCCCGCAGCAGGGCGAGATGTTTGGAGACGTTGGCCTGGCCGGAACCGGAGGCTTCGACGAGCTGGCCGACCGTTTGCTCGGATTGCATGAGCAGGTTGAGCAGGCGCAGGCGCATTGGCTCCGAGAGGGCACGGAAGCGGGTGGCGATGAGTTCCAGCGCGGCGTCACTGAGCTGTTTGGCCGGTGCTGCGGATTTCTTTTTGGACATGTAGTGGAATTTGGTTGCTATATCGCCATATGGCGATATGAAATCAATCGTTGTAAAGCATAATTGACCACAACCTGATCCCACGCAATGAAAACCACGACCCCCCCCACCATTTCCCCTGATGAACTCAAATCCAAGCTCGCCCAGGGCGATTACTGCCTCATTGATGTTAGAGAGCCTGTCGAATATGCTGAGGAGCATGTCGTGGGAGCGCGTTTGATGCCTCTCGGTCAGATCGGGCAGCACGTCCATGAGATCGCCCGCGACCAGCCGTTGGTCATCATGTGCCGCAGTGGCAAGCGCGGCGGGCAGGCCGTAGCAAAACTTCAGGCGAAGGGTTTCACCAATGTGCAGAATCTCGAAGGCGGCATCCTCGCATGGAAGGCAGCAGGACAGCCCGTGGGCCGGGCGGAGAAAAAAGTATTCCCGCTTATGCAGCAGGTGCAGATCATCATCGGCCTTGGCGTTCTGACGGGGGTGATTCTCTCCCGCACGGTGCATCCAAACTTCGTTTTCCTGAGCGCATTCTTTGGCGCGGGACTGGTGTTTGCAGGCAGCACGGGCTGGTGCGGGATGGCGATCCTGATGTCCCGGATGCCTTGGAACCGGGTGGCCGGGCAATCGTCCTGCTCCCCGGGTTCCTGCTCGTAACCAACTGAACCATCAGGAACACCTTCACCCATTCGAACACCATGTTTCTCCGCCAGGTCACCGACTCCGCTCTCGCACAAAACGCCTACCTCATCGGCTGCCAACGCACCGGCGAGGCGATCGTCATCGACCCGGAGCGGGACATTGACCGCTACCTGAAAGTCGCCGCTGACAATGATCTGCGTATCACATCGGTGGCAGACACACACATCCATGCGGACTACCTCAGCGGTGCACGCGAGCTGATGGAGCATCACGGAGCCGTGACGTATCTCTCGGCGGAGGGCGGGCCGGACTGGCAATTTGAATGGGCCAGGGGTCATGCGAATGCGCGCTTCCTGCATGACGGCGACACGTTCCGCGTGGGCAACATCGAGCTGAAGGCGGTCCTCTCCGCGGGGCACACGCCAGAACACATGAGCTTTCTGGTCACGGACCTCGGCGGTGGCGCGACTGAGCCGATAGCTTTGCTGAGTGGCGACTTCATCTTTGTGGGTGATGTGGGCCGCCCCGATTTGCTCGAAAGCGCAGCAGGGCAAGTTGGAGCGATGGAGCCGGGCGCGCGCACGCTCTACGCCAGCCTGCGCGCCACAGCTGCACTGTCGGAGCACCTGCAAATCCTCCCGGCGCACGGTGCTGGCAGCGCTTGCGGCAAGGCGCTTGGCGCGATTCCTTTCAGCGTGCTGGGTTATGAGCGGCGTTTCAACGGAGCCCTGCGCGAGGCGTTGGAGGGCAGTGAGGAAGCCTTTGTGAAGGACATCCTCTCAGGCCAGCCGGAGCCGCCTCTCTACTTCGCCCGCATGAAGCGCGACAACAAACGCGGCCCTGCGCTGCTGCCAGATGGCAAGCTGCCGGAGCCACGCCGTCTCACGGCGGATGAGCTCCCTAACTTCGTTTCCGACGACAGCAAGCACGTCATCCTCGATCTGCGCAACGACCGCGTGGCGTTCATGCAGCGTCATCTCACCGGTTCGCTTTTTGCGCCGCTGGCGGGTGGAAAGCTGCCTATCGTTGCCGGTTCGTATGTGGATGAGCATGCGGCCATCATCCTCGTGGTGCATGAAGAGTCAGAGGTGGACGAGGCCGTGCGGCAGCTCGTGCGCATTGGCTTGGACAAGGTGGAGTCGTGGATTCCAGTGGACGAAGCGCTCCCGGAGCATTTGGAAAACGACGACCTCACTGCCAGCGTAACACGCATCACCACTGCCGAACTGGCCGGGGCGCTGGCCGCTCATCCTGGAGCAGGCGTGCTCGATGTGCGCAGCACGGGAGAGTATGTGGAGTCGCATGTGCGCGGATCAAAACACATCCCTTACACCCGGCTCGCGGCACGACTCGCCGAAGTGCCGCACACGCATCCGCTCTATGTCCACTGCGGCAGCGGCCTGCGTGCCAGCTTTGCCGTGCCACTTCTGGTGCGTGAAAGCCGCGACGTGATTCTGGTGGACGGTGCGTTTGGAGAGATCAGCACCGGCCTCCTGACGAAGAATTCCACCGCTGAGTTTGCCATATGAGCATCATCGCCTTGTCGCTTGTCGCTCTGACCGCTGCGATCAGCCGCCAGGCTTCTACCCACTATTCGACCATGATGACCCATGACCTGCCTGGCCTCGTTTTTGGCCTCATCGTTGGCATCTCGCTCGGTCTCACGGGCGGCGGTGGCTCCATCTTCGCCGTGCCACTGCTCATCTATGGCCTCGGCATTCCGGTCGGCACTTCCATTGGGCTGAGCCTCGCGTCCGTTGGTATCACTGCGGGCTTCGGCGCTGCGCTGCGCCTGAAGGCAAAGGAAGTGGACCTGCGCGCTGGGTTGGTCTTCGCTGCTGCTGGCATGGGGCTGGCACCCGTGGGCGCATGGCTCGGCACGAAGGTCTCCCCGGCGCTGCTACTCTCCACGTTCGCCATGCTCATGGCCTTCGTCGGCTTCCGCATGTGGCAGGGTAAATCGGGCGCAGGCGTCGTGCCCGGCCCCTGTGTGGCGCGGCCTGGCGGCGGACTTGGGGCGGGTTGTTATGCGCGGCTCTCGGCAGCGGGCTGTGCTGCGGGCCTGATGTCGGGACTCTTTGGCGTCGGTGGCGGCTTCATCATCGTGCCCGCACTGCTTTACGTCACCGGCATGAGCATCCACCGCGCGGTGGCTACCTCGCTGCTCGTCATCTTCCTCATCTCACTCTCCGGCGTGGCCGCGCATCTCGCGCACGGGCAGCAGTTTCCCATGCCAGTCACCGCGCTTTTCATTGGCGGCGGCTTCGCTGGAATGTTCATGGGCGGCGCGCTGCGCTCCCGCCTCTCCGGCCCGGCACTGCAAAAGGTCTTCGCCATCGGGATGTGGTTCGTCGCTGCCTACCTGCTGGCCCGCAATCTCCCCGCCTTTTTCAAAACCTGACTCCAGGTGGTTGGTGGCGGTGTGCGGGGCGGTCTCACTTATGGCGCTACGGATGAATTCGGCTACCGTCCCGTGGAAAACGCCGTGCACAGGTACGACCTCCACGCCACCATCCTTCACACCCTCGGTTTTGACCACGAACGCCTCACCCACCGCCACGCCGACCGCGATTTCCGCCTCACCGATGTGGAGGGCAGGGTAGTGCATGGCATTCTGGCCTGGCCAGTTGTCCAGTCCACCTCCCCCATGGGATCTTCTTCCCATGCTGGAAGGGAAGCCGGAATTTACCGCCAAGCGTGGGACCGCCTGGCCAGCTGCATGACCTTCACCCCTTCCAGCACCAGCAGGGGAATGGCCCCGATGGCGAATAGCAGAAGGCAATCGAGGGGCGGCATCCATGCCGTTTTGAGGAAATTCCCCAGACCCAAATAGTATTGGCTGAGGACTTGCAGGGCGATGGTGGCAGCGATGACGATCAGGAGCGGCCGGTTGGTCCACAGGGAGATGCGCCACACGGGCTTGGTCTCACTGCGGGCCCCGAAGGCGCGCAATAACTCGGCAAAAACCAGCGTGGTAAAAGCGTAGGTCCGGGCGGTCGCGGCATCCGCAACTTTCAATTGATGGAGATAAACCGCAAACACCACGGCAGCGGTCAGCAGTCCGGTCAGTCCCATGATGCGCAGAAACCGGGGATTGGTCATGCGTTCCCCGCGCGGGCGGGGGGCGCGTTTCATCACATCGGAATCAATGGCATCGCTGGCCAGGCAAAGCGCAGGCAGGCCATCGGTGACCAGATTGATCCATAACAAGTGAACCGGAAGCAGTGGAGACGGCAGCCCGGCCATGACGCAGATGGCCATCACCAGCAGTTCCGCCGTGCTTCCTGCCAGGAGATACTGCAGGGTTTTCCGGATGTTATTGTAGATGCCCCGGCCCTCCTCCACGGCGGCGACGATGGTGGCAAAATTGTCATCCGTCAGGATCATGTCCGCCGCCTGCCGTGTGACTTCCGTACCGGCCTTTCCCATCGCAATGCCGATGTCCGCGCCCTGGATCGCCGGAGCATCGTTCACCCCGTCGCCGGTCATGGCCACCACGGCCCCGTTGCCTTTCAGCGTGTGAATGATGCGGAGTTTATGCGTGGCGGTGACCCTGGCATAAACGCCAACGCGGTCCACCCGTGCCTTCCAGTCCGCATCGCTCCAGGTATCAAGATCCTTCCCGGTCACGACTTCCCCTTCCGCTGCGATCCCCAGCTCCCGGGCAATCGCGCCTGCGGTGTGCCGGTGATCGCCGGTGATCATCACCACCCGGATCCCGGCAGCGCGGCATTTGGCGATAGCCGCGTTGGCCTCGGGGCGCGGCGGATCATACATGCCGGTCAGGCCGATGAAAAACCAGCTCCCGCTCCACCATGGCCGGGGCGGTGTCATCAGTCGGCGGAGGCGTGGCATTGTCGCCAAAATCGCGCCGGGCTGAAGCCAGGATCCGGAGCGCCTGACCGGCGAGTTGCGAGGTCAGATCAAGGAGACGGGCGCGGTCCTGCGGGGTCAGGATTTTGATCCCGGAGCCAGTTAGAAAATGAGTGCAGCGCTCCAGGACTGCCCCCGGGGCTCCATTGACGAAAGCGCGGAGTCCGCCGTTAGGCATCAGGCGGAGCACGGTGCTGAGTTTGCGGGTGGAGTCGAAGGGGATCCCGGAATGGACGGGGCATTCCCGCTCTATCCGGGCGCGGTCGCCTCCGGCTTTCAGCCCCGCCGCCAGCAGGGCTCCCTCGGTGGGATCGCCGATGGTTTTCCAGGTGCCCCCGTCTTCGGTCAGATGCGCCTGATTGCAGGCCAGCAGCCCTGTCGCCAACTCCTGAAGCGCGGGGTCCTCGCTGCCGTCCACCTTGCGGTCTTCCAAGCGGATTTCGCCCTGCGGGCCATAGCCTTCCCCGGTCACTTCATACGTCCGCCCCGCCACATGGAGCATACGGGCGGTCATTTCCCCAACAGTTAGAGTTCCGGTTTTATCCGTGCAAATCACACTGGTGGATCCCAACGTTTCCACTGCCGCCAGCCGCCTCACCAGGGCATGGCGGCGGGCCATCCGCATTACGCCCAGGGAAAGCGCCACCGTGACTACCGCCGGCAGTCCTTCCGGCACGGCGGCGACCGCCAGGCTGATCGCGGTCATGGTGAAATCATACAGCGGCACCTGCCGGAGCAGTCCCAGCCCAAAGAGCAGCGCGACAATCCCGAGCGAGGCCCAAACCAGGATGCGCCCCACCGCATCCAGCTTTTTCTGCAAAGGCGTGCCGGGTTCCGCCGCCGCTTCTTCCATCATGCCGGCGATGCGGCCCAGCTCCGTGGCCATGGCGGTCGCCACCACCACCGCCTCGCCCGTTCCGGCCGCCACGCTGGTGCCCATGTAAATCATGTTGGTGCGGTCGCCGGTGGGCAGGTCGGTCTCAGTTAGTTCATCGGCTTGTTTGGACACCGTTTCGGATTCCCCTGTCAGCACGGATTCGATGCATTGGAGCGATGTGGCTTTCAGCAAACGGGCGTCCGCAGGCACCAGATCGCCCGCCTCCAGGCCGAGGATATCCCCCCTGACGATCTGTTGTGAAGGAATCAACGCCACCCGCCCGTCCCGGCGCACCCGGGACTGCGGAGACGCCATCTGTTTCAGGGCAGCCATGGATTTGCCGGCGCTGTATTCCTGGTAAAATCCGATCACCGCGTTCAGGATCACGATTGCAAAAATGGCGGTGGCGTCCCAAACATCCCCGAAGACTGCGGCCACGATTCCGGCGGCCACCAATAGCCAAATCATGAGGCTTTTGAACTGGCCCAGCAGCAGCTGGCCGGCCCCCACGCCGGCCTGGGCGGTGATCTTGTTCAAACCGTTGGCCTTGAGGCGCTCCGCTGCTTCCTCCCCGGTTAGGCCACTGCGCCGTGAACCGGTCGCCGCCAGCGCCTCACCGCCGGATTGCTGATGCCACGCCTTGCCAGGAATGGGGCTGGGGGGGACGTCCGCCTTCATGGATCCTCACCCGCCTCCGGGCCTTCCGGACCGCCTTCATTTTCCCACCGGGAAAGGGCCGCAGGTTTTACCCGCATCGCGGTCGTCGCCGTCCGGTGCGGCCAAAGTTCCAGCAGCACCAGCGTGACCGAAAACATCACCGGACCCAGAATCAAACCCGATGATCCGAACACCATCAGCCCGCCGATCACGGAAATGAAAACCAGCAAGGTGTGCAGTTTCAGCCGGTTTCCTACCAGGATAAGACGAAGCAGATTGTCGATAGTCCCCACCACCAGCGTGCCCCACGCGGCCAGGATCACCGCCTTTCCAGGATGCCCCTCCATGGCCAGGAAAACCGCCGCCGGCAGCCAAATCACAAAGGCCCCGAGCACCGGCACAATCGCCAGCAAGGCCATCATCACCCCCCAAAGCAGAGGCCCCGGCAGTCCCAACGCCCAAAACATCAAGCCTCCCAGCAGCCCCTGGATGGCGGACACCGCCAGGGTCCCGTAAATCGTGGCGTGGATGGTATCGCCCACCCGGACCAGCAGGTGGTTCATTTCCGACTCAGTTAGGGGGAAGATGCAGCGCAGCGCCTCCTGTCCCGCCCGCCGGTCGCGCAGCAGGAAAAAAAGAAAATAAAAGATCAGGCAAAAACCAAGGACTTGGAGCAGCGATCCCGTCAGGATGGATCCTGCCGTGGCGCTCAACCAGGCCGCAGCACCGCGCACCGTGCCCGGCAGGTCGATTTCTGTTTCCATCCGGTCCAACCATGGCCTGAGGTTCGGCTGGTGCTCCAGGAGCCGCTGCCACTCCCCGGAATCGAGCCTCGTCTGCACCAGCTGGGCCCCCCGCGCGGCTTCGAGGATCAGGCGTTGCCCCACGAAAAACACCGGCACCACCACCATGATCCCGATCAGCAGCACGGCCATGCCTGCCGCCAGGCCGGGTCGCTTCAATCTGCCTTCCAGCCAGCGCTGGAACGGTGTAAACAATACCGCCAACGCCAGCGCCCAGGTCAGGGCGGGCAGGAAAGGCAGCGCCATCCGGTAGCAAAGATAGACGCCCGCCCCCGTGGCACCGAGAATGACCAGCGTCCTGACATGGCCGGCGGTGCTCCAATTGTTATCCTGCATTTTCGACATAGAGTTTTTATAGTGAAGCGGACGGGTGCCGGATAGGCTGGCAGAAAAGACGCTCTGCTGGCGGGCGCTTCAACCTGATTCTTTTTTGGGATTTTAAGGATTCAGCGGGCTGGAAGCCCACTGGCCGCACAGGCTGGAAGCCTGCGCCACAGAGGGTGGGCGGATTGGAACTAGGCGGGTTCCTCAAGGGCGAAGCCCACCTTGAGGGTGACCTGCCAAACATCCACTTTCCCCGCCTCAATGCTGCCGCGCGTTTCGACGACCTGAAACCAGGACAGATGTTTCAGCGTCTGGTGGGCGCGTTTGAGCGCCTTGCCGACGGCGTCTTCTATTGAAGTTTTGGATGTCCCCGTCAGTTCAATAATCTTGTAAATGCGGTCTTTCATGGAAGTGGTAGGATCTGCCCCGTGCTGCGGCGCGGAAGCATGTTCATTCTGGAAGGGATGCCACACTTTTCCTATGGGGTGAAACCCCACCACCCGCCGATCGTCTCTTAACTTAAAGCAGCGAATCAGCCAGCCGTGCGAGGTTCTGCGGGCCGCCGCTGCCGAGCGGTGCTGCGGCACATGGATAGAAGAGCATGATGAGGCGGATTACCCATTCGCTAACCAGATAGAGCGTGCTCCAGCAAGGCATTCCCAAATGCTGGTGAAGGCCTC
The DNA here is from genome assembly GCA_945900785.1 of Akkermansia muciniphila. Taxonomy (GTDB): domain Bacteria; phylum Verrucomicrobiota; class Verrucomicrobiia; order Verrucomicrobiales; family V1-33; genus CAIZWU01. Next base: position 13,773 of record CAMDJM010000036.1, on the reverse strand, counting down.
CGCTCATGGGTCGATACTTCGCCCTGGGGGGAGCGCCCCGGACGGCAGATGCTCGGGCACTACCAGCCGGGCCACCCCGATCCGGTCATCGGCCATGCCGTAATAAACGTCGAAGCGGTCCGGTTGGCCGATGTCATCACGCCGGTCGATCCCGGTGGGAAATACCACGTTAGGCACCATGCCCTGCCGTTCCGCCGCCAGCAGCGGCGTCAGCACCGGTTCCGCCGGGCGGTAAAGAATCTTCATCGGATCGTGCTCTGCCAGGATCATCACTCCTGCGGAATAGCAAAGCCGATGCTCCTGCGGGGAGTGTCCGGCCAATTCGCTGACGCCATGATAAAGAATCAGCCAACCATGCCTCGTCAGCATGGGCGGGGTGCCGCCACCGATCTTCAATGCCTCCCACGGTGAGACCGGCGTGGCGAGCCGCAGGTGGGAGTTGAACAATGCGGGGTGCTCCGGTTGCAGGCCATCAGCGGTCATGGGGCAGTAGGAGATCCAGATACTTTCGTGATCCCGGCCGGCGGGTCGGCAGGAGGACGTGGTGTCAGGGACCTCCGGGCAGGTGCCGGGAAAAAGGGGGCGGTGCAGCATCCCCATCTGCAGATTCCCGGCGTGATTCGGCATCGCGATGGGAAAGAGGCAGGCATCCTTGTTATTCACGTGGACAAAATCGACCCCTTGATAGGGAGCAAAGGGTGCCAGTCCAAGGCGTCTCCAATGAAACAGATCATCCGAAATAGCGAGGGCGATGCGGGGACCGGCCTGGGACAGGGCGGTGTAGGTCATGACATATTTCCGGATCCGCTCCATGAAGGTGATCCGCGGATCTTCACAACCACCCCGGCCATCCGCTCCCCGCTCGTAGCCCGCTTCCGGTTCCAGCGCGATGCCAAGGCGTTCCACGCCGGTGGGGTCTCCCTCCTGATTGAAGCGCACACGGGCGATCCCTATCCTGGAAAAGTTCCCCTTGGCGACCAACCGTGGAAACAGATAGAGATGGCCATCCGGCCCCCGCGCCGCCGCAGGATTCAGCACTCCTTCCACCTCGTGGGGATTGCCAGGTTCCGGCTGCATGATCTGGCCCAGACGGTGCAAGGTGAAATCAGGCACGCCCTTCCTCCCTGCTAACACCGGAGGTTTCGGGGGAGGCCAGGACGGTTTCGACGACGTGTTGCGGTTTTTCCAGATCCGCGCTGTCAGGAAGGCATGGCAGGCACTGTGTTTGAAACTGGGGCCAACTGCCGCCGGAGATCACTGCTACCTGCATGATTTTCAAAAGCGCGGCCAGCAGCGCGCCCATTCCGGCATCGGTCAGGGACTTGCTTTCGGTGAGGGTGCCGTCCGGATCAAAAATGATGAGTTGTTTCATGGGCCCCCCTGGCTCTGAAGACGCCGGAGGACGCCGGGCAGCAGATCGGGCAGATCCTCGGCGATCAGGCCGGGGCCGAAGCCGGTGGCCGCCTCGCCATGCAGCCACACTGCCGCTGCGGCCGCCAGGAAGGGCTCCATGCCTTGCGCAAGCAGGCCCAGCACGATGCCGCTTAACACATCTCCGGACCCGCCGGTCGCCAGGGTTGCGGGGGCATTGGCATTGATGACGGCCCGGCCATCGGGGGAGGCAATGACGGTATCGGTGCCTTTCAGAATGATGATCGCGCCGCTCAGCTGCGCGGCGCGGCGGGCGCGGGTGAGTTTATCGGCATCCGCATCAAAGAGGCGTCGGAATTCGCCGTCATGCGGAGTCAGGAGACAGGCTCCGGTGATGGCTCGGAACAACGATTCTCTGTCCTCCGCAAAGGAAGTGAGGGCATCGGCATCCAGCACCACCGGGCGTCCGCTCCCCAGCATTTCCAGCACGCGGGTCCGGGTTGCTCCGCCGATGCCGGCACCCGGCCCGATCAGCAGGGCGGTGAAACGGTGGTCTTCCAACAGGTTTTGGAAGTCCGATGGGATTTTGAGAGGATGGACCATTATGCTGGTCAAAGCGGCCGCATAGATGGGCAGGGCCACCTCCGGCACGGCGATGGTGGTCAGCCCAGCACCGGCGCGGGCGGCACCACGGGCGGCAAGCCGCGCGGCACCAGTGACCGGATAGCCGCCGGAAATCAGCGCATGTCCCCGCGTGTATTTGTGACCGCCCAGTTGGGGTCGCGGGAGTTCCGCCAGCCAAAGCGCGGAATCGTTTTCAAACGTATCCGGCACGATCTGCTCCAGCACGGAAACGGGCGTCCCGATATCCGCGACCACGACTTCGCCACACCGCAGGCGGCCCGGCATTAACAGATGCCCCGGCTTCTTCCGGAAAAACGTGACGGTCAGCACGGCCGCCGTCGCGCCGAGGTCATCGCCGGTATCGCCCAGCACTCCGCTGGGAACATCCACGGCCACGACCGGCAATCCCAATCCGGCGCAGGCGGCCAGGGTTTCCGCCGCCGCTCCCTCCACAGGCCGGGACAGGCCCGCGCCAAAAATGGCATCGACGACCAATTCTGCACTTGATAATACCGATGGAATCAAGGGATCCACCAGCCCCGTCCACAACTGCGCATGAACGTGCGCCGCACCCGTCAGTCGATCCCTTCCCCCCAGCAGCGCCACGCGGACGGGCCAGCCGTGGCCGGCCAGATATCGCGCAGCCGCAAAGCCGTCTCCCCCATTATTGCCGGGTCCGCATAACACGAGGACCCGACAAGCGGAGAACCGTTGTTCAATGGCCAGCGCGATGGCTTTCCCGGCCCGGTCCATCAGTTCAAAAACGGGGATCCCGGCTTCGACGCTCAGGCGATCCGCCTCGCCCATCTGGCGGACATTGAGTAGCGCGGTATCGGGTTTCATCATGGAGGGCAATCAATGGATTCCGGTTGGCCCGGCAGTTTACAGTTCCTGACTGGTAGGCCGGAAGAGGATTTCGTTGATGTCCACGTCATCCGGTTGGCTCATGGCATAGACTACGGCCCGCGCAAAGGAGTCGGCGGGAATGGCGCAGGATTCATAGAATTTCAGGATGCCGGTGGCGGACGCCTCGTCCGTGATATGACTGGGCAACTCGGTATCAACCGCGCCGGGGGAGATCACCGTGGTGCGGATGTGGTAGGGTTTTACTTCCATGCGGAGGCCTTCGGACAAGGCACGCACGGCGTGTTTGGTGGCGCAGTAAACGGCTCCATTCATCATGACTTTGTGACCGGCCACGGAGGAGACATTGATGATGTGTCCGGCCTTTTGCTGTTTCATGTGAGGGAGAGCCGCCGCGATGCCGTAGAGCACGCCTTTGATGTTGATGTCGATCATGTTATCCCACTCCTCCACCTTCAGGCAATCCAGAGGGGATTGCTGCATCAGACCGGCGTTGTTGATCATGACATCAATGCGCCCATATTTCTCCACCGCGGTATTAACCAATGCTTTCAGGTGTTCATGTTGGGTGACATCGGTCTCGACCGCAATCGCTTTGCCTCCGCCACCGTTCAGTTCATCTGCCAGTTTCTGAAGGCGTTCGATCCGTCTGGCACCCAGCACTACGGTGGCACCCTGGGCAGAGAGCAGGCGGGCGGCGGCCTCACCCAGCCCGCTGCTGGCTCCGGTTATCACGACGACTTTGTCTTTGATGTTATTTTGCATTTTGGTTTCTGGTTTTATTGGAGTGAAGCCGGGCGGGGCCGTTCAAGAGCCTGTTGAAAAAAGGAGCATCGGCGTCCCGCCTGTGTGTTTCGTGATTTTTGCCCGGCTGATAACGGAAAAAATCCGGATCGCGGTCTGAAGCGCACAGCCTGGATGGCCGTGCTCCTGATTTTTCGTCAGGCTGCTAAACCGGGGCGTCAAATGAACCGGTCCGGACCAGCTTTTTGGTCGGGGCGGCCAGTATCAGATTCTGCATGAAGCATCTGCTGCGTCAGAGGGTAGTTGGACTGGCATAGGGAATCCATGGCGGCCGGCAATTCCACATGGAGATCACGGGGACCACCGGGTGATCAATGTTATAGCCGAGGATGCTGACTGAACCCGTCCTGAGCGGAAGATGCCGTGCCCCGGCCATGGGCAACCCGATCCATCGCGCTCCCAAAACACCGCCAAACTGCCCATGGGAAAACAGGGCCACATTCCCATCCATCGAGCGCAAACGGGTGATCAAGCGGTCGACGCGGAGCAAAATCTGATCTGGCATTTCGCCGCGTGGACAACCATCGCGGAATAAATCCCAGTCCGGGCGATGGCGGCGGATTTCGTCGGATTTTAGCCCTTCGTAGTCACCGTAGTTCCACTCTGACAGATCGGGTTCGATCTCCGTGGTTCCATCCAGGCCAACCAGTTGGCAGGTCAGCTGCGCGCGCAGGAGTGGGCTGGTCAGGATGTGCTCAAAGTGCAGTCCAGCAAGGTGAGGTTCCAGTTGGCAGGCCTGATCTGCTCCGTTCGCGGTCAGCGGGAGGTCCGTCCTGCCGGTATGTTGGCCGGTGAGAGACCAGGCGGTTTCGCCATGGCGGATGAGATAAAGAGACAAGGCCATTCAGAGTGCTTTCAGGGTGGCGGGTGTTTCCATGGCGGCGGTGTATTCGCCCAATGCTCCCGCTGTTTCCGTGAGTCGCTTGGTGTTCATCCTGTTTGGCGGTGTGGATTGTGGGCAGAGACAGGATCAGCGATGGTCGCCGTTCCGGCCATTATTGGTGCCCCGGTAGTTTCCGTTCGAATGGTGCGCGGGGACATCGTATCGATTCGGCCCCTGGTTGGCCCGGTTTCCGTAGGTTCCATGTCGTCCGCCGTAGAAATAAGATCCGGGGTGAGGGTGTTGTTTGTCATGATTGGCCTGACGGTTCCTGCTATCCTTATACCACGCCGTGCGGAGGCAACATCCCGGGCCGCTGCTTCACATTCCTGCAAAATCGATCACGACACGGGAGGCCACTTTACCTTGTTCCAGGCGCGTGAGGACGTCGTTGATGGCCGACAGCGGTTGCCGTTCGATCTCTGCTTTGACCCGGCCTGCGGCAGCAAATGCCAAGGCTTCCGCCATGTCCTGCCGGGTGCCGACGAACGAACCCCGGATCGTTATGCAATTGGCGACCACGTCAAACAGGGGCGTGGGAAACTCGCCCGGAGGCAATCCAACGAGGACGCAGGTGCCCAACTTGCGTGTCATCGCCACCCCTTGTTTGAATGCCACGAGGGAAGGGGCGGTGATCAGGACTCCATGCGCTCCGCCCCCGGTCCCCCGGCGCACCTGCTCCACCGCATCGCGGTCGGCGGCGTTTATGGTTAGCGAGGCACCCAGACGCCGGGCATGGGCCAGTTTTGCATTGTCAGGATCAATGGCGCAGACGTAAAGCCCCATCGCCGCAGCATATTGAATGGCAAGGTGTCCCAGCCCGCCAATGCCGGAAATGGCGATCCATTGTCCCGGCTTGGCCCCGGTCTCTTTGATTCCTTTGTAGGTCGTGACCCCCGCGCAGATGATCGGAGCTGCCTCTGCGGCGATCAATCCGGCCGGGATCCGGGCAACATAGTCCGGATTTGCCAGAATGTATTCAGCAAAGCCACCGTGCCTGGTATAGCCGCCAAACTGGGCTTCCGCACAGACAGTCTCCCACGCTGACAAACAATACTCGCAATGGCCGCACGCCGAGTATAACCAGGGAACGCCCACCCGGTCACCTTCCTTCACGGAGGTCACCCCTGGCCCCATCGCCACGACCAGTCCGATGCCTTCATGACCGGGGATGAAGGGCAGGACGGGCTTGAGCGGCCAATCGCCGCGCCAGGCATGGACATCTGTGTGACAAACCCCGCAGGCCTCAGTCCTGACGAGAACCTGGCCCGGCCCGGGAACGGGAATATCCCATTCCTCGAAGAGCAGAGGCTCCCCGAATCTGGCGACTACAGCGGCCTGCATTTTGTTTTTCATCAGTATAGGATTGGGATGATACTGGAAGTATTGAGGGAAAGCGGTGCAGGTCCATCCTGCGGCTCAGCATCAACCGGCGGTGGCATGTTTGAGAGCTTTTTCCACAGCCTCGCGGGATTCTCCAGTGCGTTTCTGGATCCTCCCGATCAGTTCTTCCTCCATGCCCTCAGCCATTTGCAGATCATCGTCTGTGAGCTGCGCCCACTGTTGTTTCAGCTTCCCTTTGATAATCTTCCAGTCGCCTTTAATTTCTTGTGTATTCATAGTGGTTTGGTTCCAGGCACAATAGCATCGGGAACTCATTTCCCGGATGCAAGGTGGTAGGTTATTCTACGGAAGGCTGGAGGAAAAGCTATGGGGTGTAACCCTACTCAACATGGAAATGTTGCCCATTTTCCTGCAGCACCATGTGCGCTGGCACCGGGCCCGGGAACAATTTGCCTACCGGATTGCAGCCGGGCGTTGATTCAGTGGAAACGCCGCGATTATGCTATTTCTGTGGATCAAGCACCCAGGGGGGGGGGAAGGATTTTCAGGGGCATCCCGCCTGTGCCTGGGTCTTGGGAAGCGGATCACGGCATCCGCTAAAAATTTAACGAAAATTTTCTTGCTGACGTTGATTTTTGCGTTAAAAACGTAACGCACTCCCGCATCGCCAACCTATCCCCCGATTCCCCAACGCCATGTCCGACCCCTCGAAACTCTCCCGTCGCGAACGCCAGATCATGGATGCGCTTTTTTCCAGAGGCGAGGCCACGGTGAACCAAATCGCCGGAACCCTGCCGGATCCTCCCACGCCCATGGCGGTGCGCCGCATGCTGCACATCCTGGTGGAAAAAGGACACCTGAGGCGCTGCGGGCAGGGCCGGGAGGTGGTGTATGCCCCGATGGAAGCCAGGCTGAAGGCCGGGCGTTCTGCTTTTGAGAAGGTGCTGGAAACGTTCTTTGGCGGTTCCCTGGAAGAGGCGCTCGCCGCACATCTGGTATCAAGGAAAGATGGCGTGAGTGAGGAGGAGCGGGATCGCCTTGTGCAGCTCATCGAACAGACCAGAAAGGAGGGCCGGTAAGGTGAACCGCCACCTGATCTTTTCCGCCGCAGCCGTGCCACTGCTGGTGGATGCCTCGCTGAAAGGCGCGGTCCTGCTGGCGCTGGCCGGTCTGGGCGTGCTGCTGATGCCCCGCTCATCCGCCGCCGCGCGGCATCTGGTGTGGCTGGTCGCGGTGCTCGCATTGCTGGCCGTGCCGGTGCTGTCGCTGGTCCTGCCAGGCTGGCGCGTGCTGCCCGCCTGGGCCGTGCCCCCCGCCATAGCTGCAGCCCCCGCTCCAGGAGATAACTTCGATCCGCCCTATGAGCCTCAGAGGCCCTATTTCCCCGCCCCCGCAGCCCCCCGGGACGCTTCCGCACTAGCCGCTATTATGGAACCCTCCCCCGGGCCCCCCGAACCTGCCGCCGCCCCTGCTGCGGTGCTGCCCCCGGCCGCTGCGCCCGTGGCCCTGCGCCCGCCGGTCCTGTGGTGGCGCACGGCGCTGCCCTTCCTCTGGAGCGCCGGCTGCGCTGCGCTGCTCCTGCGCCTGCTGGGAGCGCACTGGCTGCTGCGCCGGGCGGCACGGCGCGCCCGGGCCGTCACGGATGGCCCGCTGGCGGCGGCGCTGGCCGCAGCCGCCTTGCAGTTAGGGGTGATACAGCGCGTGCGGCTGCTGGTGGAGGAAAAGCGCACCATCCCCCTGGTGTGGGGTGTCTGGCGGCCGCGGCTCCTGCTGCCTGAGGAGGCCCTGACATGGGACGCGGGGCAACTCCAATCTGTCCTTCTGCACGAGCTGGGCCATATCCGCCGGCGCGATCCCCTTGAGCAGTGGCTCACCCAACTCGCCTGCGCCCTGTATTGGTTTAATCCGCTGGTCTGGCTCGCCGCCTGGCGTCTGCATGTGGAACGCGAGCGGGCTTGCGACGACCTGGTCCTCGCCAGCGGGGTGCGTCCGTCGGCGTATGCGGAGCATTTGCTCCACGTCGCCACGAAACTCCCGCCTGCCCGCTGGACGGCGGCCTGCGGACTGGCGATGGCGCGCCACTCCTCGCTCGAAGGCCGCCTCCTCGCCGTGCTCAGCGAAAAACTGAACCGCCGCAGCGTGACCTCCGCCCTCGCCGCCCTCGCGCTGCTGCTCGGCGCGGGCATCGCCGTCCCCGTCGCCATGCTGCGCGCGGCGGACGACAAATGGATTCCGCACCAGGTCGCGCACATTGGGACGAACGACTTTTCCGCCTACTGCGTGCATGATGGCAAGGACGCGGCGTTCGTCATCGCGTATCACGGCGACTTCGGCTCGGCGACCGAAGGCTCATCGAACGCCAAGACGCGCACATGGATAGACGCCGGCACCATCAACGTGAAGAAACCCAGCATCGCGCTCACTTTCCACCGCGCGCACGCCGCGCCGGGCAAACTCAGCATCACCACCGCGCCCGCCGAAGCCCGGGACCTGAGCAAGCCCGCGCCGCCTCCGCGCGACTTCGGGCACAAGGAATACGACCTCGCACAAGGCCGCGTCTTCCTCCTCACCGACAACGGCACGGTGCGCCAGCTCGACATCGACACCCCCGTCGTGAGCGACCAGGAATCTTCAAGAAAGCTTGGCGCACTCATGGCCACCGTCCCGCCTCAGGTCAGCGAGATCATTCCCATGAAACCGAACCACAAAGACGCCGTCGCGCTTTACGAAATCTGGCAGCGCCACGAGCGGACGAATGGCGACATCCCCGGCGCGCTCGTTGGCGAACTCGCGGCTGCGGTGAAGGTGTTTATCGAAGGCAACCCGAGATGGGAAACGGTTCCGAAACTCAACGCTATCCTCCCGCGACTCGACACCACGCATGATTGGAAGCCTGCCGACGCCATCGCGCTGCTGGATGAAGTGGCCGCAGTGCAAGATTACCTCCTGCCGACGGCGTCGGCCAGCGCCGTCCACAATGGCGAGGCGCTGCTGGAGAAGTATACCGGGGTAACATGGGGCGCAGCGCAGCCGAATGGCCTACGCGCGGCATGGGTGCTGGAGCCGGGCTCGGCGGAGCATCGCATGGGTGCAGCGCTGAAGGCGCGACTCCTCGTGCAGAATACCGGGAGCGTCGCTGTGATGACCCGCGTGCCGACATGGCACCAGGGCGGCGTGTCGGCTCGTGATGCTGCGGGCGCGGAAGTGCAAATCTCCGGAATCGAATGGACAACCATGGCGCTGCCCGTTCCCGTCCGCCTAGCATCGGGCGAATTTATCGAAATCAACGCACCTGGTGTGGGCCTCGGTCCGCGTGCGGGCATGGGCCCGTGGGCCGGGCCGCGCGTCGGCTCCAACGTGCTCGCGAAGCCCGGTGAGGAACTGACCCTAACGCACGGTTCATTGGAGCTGGACGGCACTGGAGTCTGGATGCGTTGGGATGACCCTCGCATGGTCGGTTCCGGTTGGTGGCAGGCGCACATCAAGGCCCGCGTCGCCCGCGAACTCCCGCTGCCCGCCGATGCTGCCGAGCGCACCCACCTCCTCGACCGCGCCGTGCGCGAACTGTTCGGGAACGGGCCCACCCCGGACGAAATCGCCGCCTTCGCCACCGACCAAACCGATGGCGCGTTCGATGCCCTGGTGCAGCGCCTCGCCACCCGCGCCGATGTCGTGGAATTCGCCGGCTCGCTGCCCACTGCGCCTGTGAAATTCCGGGTCCTCCCTGCCGACCCGCAGACCGACCAGCAGCCGCGCGTCGTGCTCGTTCCTGGCGAGTATCCCGTCGGCGAGGCGACCGTAAACCGGGGCCGCGCGATGCTGAAAATCGTCGGCAGGCCGGTCGGCGACCGCCGCACGAACGATGCTCAGCTTTTGTTCGAGCCTGTGGAGTTTACGGGAATACTCCCGCCGGACCCACACAAACTCGAAGTCCCCGACGGCTGGGGCACCTGGGCCATCGTCTGCCGCCCGGGCGACGGATTCTTCTACCTGCTGCACAAAGGCGGCGTGCGGAAGATTGACTACAGCGCCCCGCGGGAAGTCACCGACACGCCAGTGATAGACCTCCCCGCCGGGTTCCGCGACGAAGTGAAGCGCCAGCTCGACATCGTAGGAGTCCCCGATGCGCAGCAGGCGGAGATTTTTGAAAAACCTGCGCCTCCCGCTGACGGCAAAGCAGCCGCTGGCGGCGCTGAGGCGAAGCCGCCGGAGCGGGCGCATCTCTGGAACGACAAGTATGCTGCGGTGGCCTACCAGACGGAGAAGGACGTGAATTTTGTCCTCGTGTATGAGGGCTTCATCTCGTCGGGGATGAGCGAGAGCTTTTCGCAGACGAGCGGGAAGTGGAGCATTGAGGGGAACATCCATCTCGTGGACCCGGAGAAGACGAAGGCGGCGGGCAGGAACGTGGACAAGCGCGTCATCGCGCTGAAGCACACGTCCGACGAGCCGGGGACGCTGTATCTCGACGGCAAAGCCTACTCGCTCGGCACCGGGCGCGTGTTCGTCCTCGGCGACGTCGGCGAGCCGTTCCAGACGGCGCGTTCGATGGCACTGCGGAGCAACGAAGACCTCGTGAAAATCGGCGACATCGCGGTGGATGACATGAAGCGGGCGCGACCAGCGGCGACGCCCGCGCCGAAGCCGGCGGAGGCCAGCCCGCGCTCTGACGAGACCCCGCTCCAGCCGAAGCACGAATACGCGCAAAAGCTTTTCCGCAAATGGCAGGCGAGCGCGCGGACGGATGGGAAGATTCCCGGCGCGCTCATCGGGCACGTCGCGCGGGAGGTGGATGGTTTCGTCAAGCAGTCGCCGGATTCCGAGGAATCGAAGAAGCTCGCGGCGCTGCGTCCACGGATCGATGCTTCGCGCGATTGGGCGCAGGCGGAGGTCGTGGCGCTGCTCGACGACATCACGGCCATCTCGACTGCGCCGGTGAGCTGGGCGGACATCCCGATGGAGTTTTCCTCGATGCGCGCGGTGCAGGGCGGCGAGGCGTTGCCTATCGAGCTGAAGAGCGCGGCGTGGGGCCAGCCGCTGGCGAACGGCCTGCGCGCGGCATGGCTGCTGGAGCCGCGTGGCGAGCAATACCCGCTCGGCTCGGTGCTGAAGGCGCGCGTGCTTTTTCACAACACGGGGAAGGTGCCGGTCGTTTTCAAAACGGAGACGTGGCATCAGCACGACGGACACACGGCGCGCGATGCGAAGGGAGCGGAGATTCCCGTGAAGGCGACGTGGTTCACCGGTATCACGCCGATGGCGACGCTCCGCCTCGCGCCGGGCGAATACTGCGAGGTGAGCGGCCACGGCATCGCCATCGGCGCAGGCGAATACAAAGAGGAACACAGCACGGGCGCAGTCGGCGCGGTCATTGAGGCGAAAGAAGGCGACGCCGTGACGCTCTCGCACAGCGTGGACACGGCCTATGGCGGCTGGACACGACCCGGCGACCCGAAAGACCCGTTGGAGTTTTGGAAAGCGACCATCGCCGAGCGCATCGCGAACGAAGCGCCGATGCCCGCATCCGCCGCCGACCGCGCGCAGCTCATCCGCCGCGTGACGCTCGACATTCTCGGCGTCGTTCCGACCGCCGGGGAAATCGCCGCCTTCACCGCCGACGATGCGCCGGACGCGCTCGCGAAGCTCACCGCACGCTTGCAGGCGAAGCCGCGCGTCGAGCCGTTCAGCGGCAAGCTGCCGACGGGCGAGATGAAATTCCGCGTCATCGCCGCCGACCCGGACGCCGCCAAAGCGCCGCGCATTGCGAATTCACCGGGCCGCTACGTGCTCGGCGACAATGTGCATCTGCTCGTGAGCCAGCTCACCGGGGGCGACAAGCGCACGAACAAGGCGGTCATCGCGTTCCTCTCGCCCGACCCGAAAGTCGCCTCGCCGCAGTAGAGTAGAGAGGGGGCAGCACTGTGCTGCCGCCCTCCCCCTCATCAAACCGGACGTGCGGATTTCCCGCATCCGGCTTTCACTGTAGTCGACTCTTCCATAAGGCAATTCAGAGGATGATCAATCCCATCTTGTTCAAGTGTTCATACGCGCTCATTTCCCCGCGCGCTTTCCAGTGCCGCTGGCTGCGGCGTTTCAGGTGCTTGGTGAGGCGATACCTCACGTAGCTGTTCATTTCCCGGCAGGCCTCACGATGATAGCCCAGCTTGAAGTAGTTCCCCCACCCGCGTAGCCGCCGGTTGAGATTTCCTATCAAGACAGGCAACGGTGTGTGGCTCTGCTGGGGGCCAAGGAAGTCCCTGACCTTTCCCCTCTGCCGCTTTCTGGAAGCGGCGCTCGGTTCGAGGCTCAGGTATTTCTTCCCTTTTCTCCCATACTGGTCGTGGGCATACCTTAGACTATATCCCAGGAAGTCGAGCTTTTCCCCGTCCGCTTTCAGGTCAGGAATCGTCCGGGTTTTCTCCCGGTTGATCTCCAGCCCAAGGCGTTCTTCGATCCGCTCTTCGATCCAAGTCGTCATCCGCGGCCCAATGTATCGGGCCACGATCACGAAGTCGTCGGCATACCGCACCAGTCTCGCATTCGCCCACTGCGCTGGTCCTTCCTTGCCGTGAAAGGCGCGGTCAAACCAATGCAGGTGGATGTTTGCGAGGAGGGGGCTCAGAACTCCGCCTTGCGGCGTGCCTGCTTTACGTCGCTCCACCAGCGGTGTGCCTTGGCCTGTCTGATTTGTCTTTCTTTCAGGCGGCGGTTCCACTGCTGGCGCATTGAGCCATTGCCGGATCAGGCCTAACACCCCTCCGTCCACCACCCGCTGCCGCACACCGGCGATCAGTTTGTCGTGGGGGATGGTGTCGAAGTAGCCTGCCAGGTCCGCATCATACACCGCATGGCGTCCTTCCCGGACGCTCTGCTCGACGCTTTTCAGGGCGTCATGGGCACTCCGGCCGGGTCGAAACCCGTGGGAGCAGTCCACGAAATCGGCTTCGAAGATCGGCTCTATAATGAGCTTCACGGCGGCCTGCACTACGCGGTCTGTGATAGTTGGGATGCCGAGGGGTCTCAGCTTCCCGTTCGCTTTCGGAATGTAGACCCGCCGCACGGCTGAGGCGCGGTAGGTTTTCTCCCGGAGCTGCTTCTGGAGATCGGCTAGAAATGCGGCTTCCTTTTCAGGGCTAGCCGCTATATCTTCGATCCTCACTTGATCCACTCCTGGCGCTCCTCCGTTACGCCGCACAGTCGCCCATGCCGCCTCCAGAGTGTCAGGGCGCCAGATGTGGCTGTAGAGACTGAAGAAGCGGAACCGCTTCTCCTCTTTGGCCTTATGGCCCAGCTTCTCTCTCAAAGCCCGGAGGGCAGGCCATTGCGCCAGCGATACCTCAATACGGCATTCGATGGCGGCAGCAGCCTGTTCTGTCATAGGGTCATTCATCATTTCCCAATCAGTTCCGGACTTCTCCCAGTCAGCTTGACTATAGCCAGGGCTCCTTCGCTCTTCCGACTTTCGCCGGCCTCCTCACTACTATGAGCCCCTCCGACTTCCCCGCAGCAGTCCTCACGCTTATTGATTCGCGTCAGTCCTGGCTGCGCACGGCTGACACCGGGCGCGCTGCGTGGACTCTCCCAAGTTCCCAACAAATCTGTCCCGTCGCGCTGCTCCCGCTGACCCCGGAGAGTCCCCTGCCGTTGTGTGGTTGATCCCGGCAGGGATGCTGGCTTCACGATATCTGACGCGCTGGCCACTCTCATTATGGTGTTTCGAGGCTCGATTGGATTTACTTGCATTGCGGCTCGACGGTTCGCCGCCCCGGGCTTCGACAGAAAGGATTGCTCCCTCCTGCCGCCGGATTGGCTACATGATTTCAACCTGTTGTCATGACTGATTCCTTTCATTCAGTTAGATTTATTGAGCTTGTGCTTGGCGCACC
>CAMDJM010000035.1 GCA_945900785.1 Akkermansia muciniphila | reverse complement strand
CCAGCAGCGTGTCGGGCAGACAGAACTCCGCATTCCAGATGCCCGAGGCGGGCTTGCTGACGGAGGGCCGCACCGTGGCGGCATCTGCGGGGCTGGCATCGACCCATGTGCTGCCATTTCCCCGGGCCAGAGTTACGACTCCCTGCTCGTCGATGCCGACCCGCAGGTCACCGGGCTGCGGGGCGAGTCCCGGGCCGCCATCGGGATTCAGGTAAAGGTAGAGCCGCCGTGGAAAGAGGGATTGCCCCGAGCTGGGTATGCCGGAGGCGCATAGATAGAGAGCGCTGCCGGAGTGCACGAGACGCACCTCGGGCTCAGCGGTCACGGGATCCAGGTGCATCACGGGTGAGGCGCTGTAGGCCGCGTCTGCGCAGAGGCCGTCGAGCACGGGAGCCACCGCGCTGTCCGGCACGGCGGGCGGGAGGACCCTGAAGTTGCGTGTGGCGGTTCCGGAGTTGTTCTCTTCATCCTTTCCTGTCAGGGTGAGGGTGTAAGCGCCAGGGGCGAGGCGTGTGAGGATGCAGTCCGGCCCTGTGGCCGTGAGCAGGACTGGGCCGACGAGTGACCAGTTGTAGGACTCGGGAGCCGGGCTGCCGTCCTCGGCATCGTAGCCGGAGGCGGTGAGGGCAAGGCGAGTGCCGTAGGGGACTGGCTCGTCGTCGCGCAGGCCCTGGATGGCGATGGCTGGAGGACGCTTGGCGATGGGAAAGGCATCAGAGGTGGAGAACGCGGTGTGGAAGCCGTCGCAGGCGATCACGCGCACGCGGCAGGCCGTGCCGCCGGGCAGGAATTGTGTGCTGACGGCTACGCCGAGATCCGTAACGCCTTCTCCGAGCGTCTGCCAGTGCGCGCCATCATCGCAGCTGAACTGCACGGCGAACTCCAGCGGATCGCCGTCCGTGTCCGAGGCGCTCCATTGTGCGAGCAGCACGCCAGCGGCGGCGTCGAGCTGCGGGGCCGCGAGCTGCACCGTCGGGGTGTTGGGGGAGGCATCCGCCTGGGCAATGATCCGTCCGTCCCGGCGGAGCTGCACGCGGGTCACATTGCCGCCGACGGGGACCGGGATGTCCTGGAGGAAGAATCGGCCCCTGCCAGATTCACCGTATAAATCTTCTGCCACAGCGTGCTGTCCCGCGAGGACCGGAGGATTCCCTGTGCTGATAAGGGCCTGCAGCGGAGACGCGCTGCTCAGGGCGGCAGATTTCGCAAGCATTTCCTGCACCTTTCTGCCGTCCACACTGTCCGGCGGCAAGCTCTGGACCCGGAAGGCGCCGGCATTTGTCAGGCTATCGGAAAGGGTTCCAGCCAGCCGGATGACAGCCGGATGAGACACGGTTCCATTTGCATCACGAGGGCGGCGGTTTGGCGGCACAGGGATGCTGTTCACCAGAGCATTCCATGTGAAAGCGGAAGGCCATCCTGCCGGGTGATAGCTCATCAGATCGGCGGCCATGGATGGGCGGATGACCGGAGCCGTGCCCGCAGTTCCGGCTGGCGTCATCGGATCGTAGCCGGCGACCGCTGCGCGGTCCGGCCAGTCAGGCCCCAGGGTGCAGGGGTCCCACGGAGGCGTATCGTAGTCCGCAGCAGGAGTCCCTCCTGGACAGTCCACAAACCTGCCCGGGTTCAGCGGGTCCGGGCGTCCGTCCTGGTTGATGTGACCGCGCCCGTAGGTATGACCCAGTTCGTGAGCCAGGACTTGCCCGCCCACGAAGGAAGCGAAAGGCACCGGCCCGGAGGTGGAGTGCATTTTGTTCAGCACAAGTCCGCCGGTGGCGAATCCATCCCATGTCCATTTTTCCCGGGGGTGAATCATGCCGATCCAGACGGTTTCATTCTCCGGGTCGCTGCTCGCACTCTCGACTGCACCCAGATCTGTAAAGGCCTGCGCCTGGTGCTTCGAACCGTCAAGGTCATAAAAGGTGTTGAAGGGAATTCCGGAAGACGTCGCTTCCCGCCGCTGCAGCAGTCCGGGGCTGAACCTGACATCGAAGTCCGTTACGGGCAGAAGTGATTTTGCCCTTCTGATCTGGGCCAGGAAATCCGGGGAGGGCACCCCCGGATTCAGGCCGGAGAATGGCGAGTAAATCATGGTTCCCCTCACTGCTTTGAACATCAGCGTCGGCGTCCGCGCCGCCACGATATTCGCGTCGACGATTGTTGTGTTGTTGAGCAGCGGCTGGTTGCCCGTCTCCGGCGCACCATTCTCCGGTGCGGAGAGGGTGGGATTCACGGTGAACTCGAACTGCAGCAGCCCCGTGCCAGCCTGCTGGGTCCACGCGCCGGGGACATCGAAGTTGAAGCTGCGGTTGAGGGTGGCCCGGAGCGTTTCCGGTGCGCGAACTCCGTCAACCATTGTGCCGGAAGGGGCGTAAAGCTGGCCGATGAGAGTCCCGTTTTTCAGGACCCGAAGCCTGGCCGACGGGCTAAAGCGGTTGCCGGTGTTGTTCTGCGGATAATACGCATAACCACGGACGAGAATAGACCGCCCTGCCACCAGCGGAACCGTGTTATTCATATCCTGCACCGCCTGCACACATTCCACCTCCAACGCAGAACAATCGATCCGCTCGGGGGCACCTCCAGAGTCACGGCGGCGCAGTTGGCCGTTATGCAGCCAATAGACGTAAGGACCATCGGAGCGGAGATTCCTTCCCTGCTGACCGACCGTCCAGTCCACATATCCGCTGAAATTTCCGTTCGGCACGGCTGGCTCGATCTTCCGGAGGATAGCAGAATCCGCGTAGTTATAGGTCGGGGGAATGATGCCAATGGCAGGATTGATGCCGGTGCGGGTCACAAAAATGTGTTGATCATCCACCGCGATAGCAGTGAGCTGCTGGCCGGCGGCGGTCACTGCTTCGGACGTCACGTTGTTGTTGTTGTTCGTGAGGTCAAAGCGGGAAACATGTCCTGGCAGGGCGGAGGTTGGAAGGCCGGTGGACACGTAAAGGCGGGTGCGCCGTTCGTAGATCGGCCCGGAAGGCGTATCGCCCGTCTGCCACTCTTCCGTGCGCCAGGCGAAGTCGGTGCAATTCGTCGCCAGGAGGGTCATGCCCAACGCCCCGAAGGCGGGATTTCCAGTGTAGATTTGTCCGGAGGCAGTCAGGAGGATCAGCCTCCAAGTGAAACTTGATCCGTCCGGTGTCACCACCTTGATGACCGCCAGCTTCGCCGGCAGCGATGTATCGGTGTAGACTCCCTGAAGATTGGTTCCTGCGGGCAGGTTCGTTTCCAGGACCGCGGCGGAGTTCACGCCTTTAACCAAGAGCTTCGGCACCCCGCCCACCACGGCCGCCCACACCACATTTGAATTCCATCCCGTGACCGGACCGGTGGCGCTGTAGGCCTGTCCTCCGAAGTCGATATTTGCACTGGGCTGGAACAGATTCACCATGGGGTGCCGGTAGAGCCGCCGCGAACCGCCCACCCAGCGGTAGTAGAACCAATAGTTATCCAGCAGCAGGGTCTGCCCGGTGCGCGGGGCGACATCGGTGCCCTGCCCCAACGTGATCGCATCCGTGCCCGGTCCCGCCG
The DNA here is from genome assembly GCA_945900785.1 of Akkermansia muciniphila. Classification (GTDB taxonomy): domain Bacteria; phylum Verrucomicrobiota; class Verrucomicrobiia; order Verrucomicrobiales; family V1-33; genus CAIZWU01. The sequence goes on along the minus strand of CAMDJM010000035.1, from coordinate 41,585 downwards.
GACGGTCGGGGCGCTGGGACATGAGGTGGACCATGCCTGTCAAGGGCGCACCGCCCAGCTCGCCGCCTCCACCAGGGAAGCCGCCGCGCCAGGTGTAAAGGCCGTTCTCTGTAAGCTCAAATCCCTCCAGCCCGCTGTCAGGCTGGGGAATCGTGATAGTCTGCGCCCGGGCAGGGCTCAAGGCCAGGAGGAACAGGAGCGCAGCGGAAAGGCGGGAGAGGAGGTGTTTCATGGCAGGAAGGCTTGCGGTGAGCAGGGGCACTCTTCTGTCCACGCTTTCCGCCGGCACGGATTACGGCAAAAAAGCATTTTTTCCTGAATTCCCGTTTCAGCTTCCGAAGCGCGCCCAGGGGGAGACCGGCTATGGCATGCCGGAAGGCCGTCCGGGTTGTTTTTGGAGGAAACCCTGGCTTTTAATGGCCTCCCAGCCTTCCATGTTCCCATGAGGAGGATAGCGGATAGTCCAGCCTACCTGCCGCCGGGCTCCACGCCTCCCCGCAGGCTGCGCACGACCACGTTTCCCTCCACATCCGCGCTCCAGAGAGCGCGTCCGTCAGGGCTCCAAGCGGGGTTGCGCACGTCCGCGCGGTGTTCCTTGAAGTTCAGCCGCCCCTTCAAATACGAAGACTTCCGGCCCAACATCGCCCAAAGCCTGGAGGGCCAGGCGCCCGGGTGACCGGCCCGCCCACCGGGCCCGGACGGACCTTGAAGGAAGCGGGGAATTGCCCGATGGGAGTTGTCATTCAGCAAGAGCCTGAACGCTTTGCGCTACTGCCGGGAGCACACCTCCTGCGGGTGAATGACAGATGGCTTCCGGTTTTTCTGCCACCATTTTCCTTGCCGGCCTTTTGGAGTGCCGGCGCTTATTTCGGAGACTGATTGCCCCCGACCGGACCGATGTCTCGGTTTCCTACCCCGGGGGCCTTCAGGACGGTGCTCGTCTTCCGGTTTGTCACCGCATATTGGAAGCCTGCCGCCGAACCTGCTGCGCCGTAGCGGCCCTGCTTGTCCAGGGCCACAAAGCTAACGGATATTCCCATGCCCTTCGGGTCCTTTTTGGCAATGCGGCGGATCACCTCCAGACAGGCTTCCTGGGGATGCAATCCCTGACGCATCAGCTCCACCACGAGGAACGATCCGCAATAACGCATCACATTTTCCCCGAGGCCGGTGGCTCCGGCGGCCCCGACTTCATTATCCACATACAGCCCGCTGCCGATGATGGGGGAGTCTCCCACCCGTCCAGGCAACTTGCCGCCCCAGCCGCTGGTGGAGCAGCCCCCACAAATGTTCCCATCCGCGCCAAGGATGAGCAGGGCGATGGTATCGTGATTTTTCTCCGTCGCGGGTTTTACGGCAGCCTTTTCCGCCCGCTTTTTCCGCCAGGCTTCGTAGGCGGCAGCGGTGTCGTTCGGCCGGGATGCCAAACCCTGCTCCAGGGCAAACATGCGGGCTCCTTCCCCTACCAACATCACATGTGGCGTCTTTTCCATCACCCGGCGGGCGGCTGAAATGGGATGAACGATGCCTTCCAGCGCCGCCACGCTGCCCGCCCGGTGTCCCGGGCCGGACATGATGCAGGCATCCAACTGCACCACCCCGGCGTCGTTGGGCAAGCCACCCAGACCGACCGATTTGTTGCCTGCATCCAGCTCCGGCACGTGGATGCCCTGCTCCACCCCGTCCAGCAAGGAGCCGCCCGCCAGAATCGCCGCCAAGGCCGCCTCATTGGCAGGCCTGCCAAACGGCCAGGTGGAAACGATCAGCGGCAGATCCGTCCCCGGCACGGCAGGAGCGCCTTCGGCCGCACGGGAAATTGAAGAGGTTCCGCACGCCACGAGGGAGGTGCCCAGACTGAGAAATTGACGCCTGCCGGTTTTCATAGTCCGCTTCTTTTCCACACCAGCGCGCTGAAAGCGAGCGGGAAGAAACAGCACGAAACTCACACCGCAGCCTGCTCCGGCGGGGCCGGCTCCGGCTCCTGCAGGGAAACCGGGGCCCGCTCAAACTCCGCAGCGGCGAGCAGGGATTGCGGCGTAAAGCCGGACAGCCGGCCCAGCACGGAATCGGGAAACACTTCCAGCCGCGTATTGTAGGCGGTGGCGATGCCATTGAAATAATCCCGCGCCAGGGCAATGCGCTGCTCGGTTTCCGTCAGGGTTTTCTGGAGATGGAGAAAGGCTGCGCTGGTCCCCAAAACCGGATAGGCTTCTGCCAGCACCCCGATGCGGGCCGAGAGCCCATGATAGTCCGGACCGGCGGTGCCGGGCGGAGTGGCCAACTGCTGGCTCCGCAGATCGCTCACTGCGGCCAACACCTGCTGCCCGTGCAGTTGCAGCCCATCCACCGCCGCCACAATAGGAGGAATCAAATCATAGCGCCGCTTCAGTTGCACCTCGATCAGGGACCAGCCCTGGCGCACCCGGTTCCGGACATCCACCAGACTGTTATAACACATCCAGATCCAGGTCAGTCCCCAGCCCCCCAGATAGAGCAGCCCTGCGGCCACCGCCGGCCACACCGGGACCGCACCGCCCAGCAGGCCCAGGCCATACCCGCAACCGGCCGCCAGCAGCAGACCGAGCATTCCCAACCAATCCCGGGACCGTCCGTAACGCTTCAGCACCTGCGCCTCCTCCTCTGTGGTCACCAGATAGAGCGGCACGTCCGGCGCACTGGCCAGCTCCGCCGCCACCACATCCTGACGCTCCCTCGCCTGACCGACAATAAACACCTGGGCATGGAGCGGGATGCCTTCCTCCAGGAACCGCCGCACGCCCGTGGAATCCATGACCGCGGCCGCCGGGCCTTTGGCATAATAGAGCGGATTGGCCTGCGTGACGCGCTCTGACAATAATTGAAAGGGCCGGATTTCCGCCCCCTCCGGGTGCACCAGCACCGCGCCGGTATCGTCCTTCAGGTAAAAGGAGCGGGATTCCCCGCCGCTGGCCACGGTGGACCAACCGGACTCCGTCCTATGCCGGGTCTGGGTGCGGCCCTCATTATCCTGATAGGTTTCCGTCACGGTGCGCTGCCATTCCTCATTCACCGACCACCGGTAGTGCAGGCACTCCTTTTCCGTCAGGTAGGAAATCACGGGTTCCCCTTCGGCGGTTCCCTTCAGTTCCACGAGGCCAATAAATACCCCCTGGGTGCGGGAAGTCGGCAGCGCATCGATCAAACGGAACCGTCCATTCGCCAGGTGACTGCGCCACAGGCAGAACAAGGCCCCCACCCCGGCGAGGATGGTCAGGAAAAGCGCAATTTTGGGATCCATGGGCGGACAAAACCCAGCATGCACCCGCTCCCGGCAGGATCGCAATCGTATTTCACCCACCGGCGGCACCTGCAGAGGCAGACGGCAGGGAGGCGGCCACCGGATCGCATCATGAAATTTACCCTGAAGGATACTGTCCTGACAGCAATTGGAATCCAGCCCTGGCCTGGCTCCGGATGGAAGCGGCCTTGTGCGGTGGGGAGTTTCAGGCGAAGGAGCATGATGTCCGCGTCAGAGCCCCTTCCGCTCAATGTCCTCCTCATCGGCTTCATGGGGTGCGGGAAAACCACAGTCGGGCAACTCCTCGCCCGGCAGTTGGGTTTCCAGTTTTTGGATACGGACCACCTCATTGTCAAAAAAGCCCGCTGTCCCATTCCCCGTATCTTTGAGGAGGTAGGCGAAGCCGGATTCCGGGCCATCGAATCCTCCGTGCTGGATGAACTGGCCTCTACCAGACGCGCCGTCATCTCCACCGGCGGAGGCTTGGTCACCGTGCCTGACAACATCCCCAAACTCCGCGCCCTCGGATTCGTCATTTGGCTGAATCCGCCGGAAGACGTGCTCTACCAGCGCATCATGCGGAACCACGACCGCCCCCTCGTCCGCACCCCCGATCCCCGCCAGACGGTGCACGATCTCCTGGCGCTGCGCCGTCCCCTGTATGCCAGTGCGGCGCACCAGGACTTTGATGTCTCCGATGTCACCCCGGATGAAGCCGCCTACGGCCTGGCAGAATCTGTCCGCGTTCACTTCACCACCGCCCTGGTGTGACCCCGGCCCCTGACATCCTCTCGGCTGGCGTGAAATCGATTGCCGCCGCCCTCGGCCTGTCGGATTGCCGCATCGCCGCCCTCAACGGTCCCGCCCCCCACGCCGCAGAATTTCAAGCCTGGCTGGAGGCCGGCCACCAGGGCAGTATGGCCTGGCTGGAAAAAAACCCGAAGCGCCGCCAGGACCCGCGGGAGGTCCTGCCCGATGCGAGGAGCATCATCGTGGTAGCACTGAACTACTATCAAGGAATCCGGACCCCCATGAATGGGAAAAGCGGGCAGAACGGCTCCCTTTCCTCACATCCTTCCCCCCTCTCAACCCCCGACCCTCAACGCTCATCCAACCACGGCACCATCGCCCAATACGCCTGGGGTGACGACTACCACGCCCTGCTTGATGAAAAACTAACCGACCTCTGCCACTACCTGGAAACCTGCGGCGGCATCCAGAAACTTTACGCGGATACCGGCCCCATCCTGGAGCGCGACTGGGCCAGCGCCGCCGGCCTCGGCTGGAACGGCAAGTCCACCATCCAGATTCACCCCAAGCTGGGCAACTACTTCTTCCTTGCCGAAATCCTCACCACCCTGCCCCTCACCCCGGACCCGCCCATGGCCGACCACTGCGGCAAATGCGTCCGGTGCATCACCGCCTGTCCCACCCAGGCCATCATCGCTCCCCGCCAACTGGATGCCCGGCGCTGCATCTCCTACCTCACCATCGAGCACAAAGGCTCCATCCCTGACGAATTCCGCCGCGCCATCGGCGGCCGCATCTATGGCTGCGATGAATGCCTCGCCGCCTGCCCCTGGAACCGCTTCGCCCAAGCCTCTGCGGAAACCGCCTTCACCGCCCGCCCCTTCGTCCACCAGTGGCCCCTGCGCGACTTCCTCACCCTCACCGACGCCACCTTTCTCAGCCTCTTCCGCCACAGCCCCATCCGCCGCATCAAACGCCCCGCCTTCCTCCGCAATGTCTGCATCGCCCTTGGCAACACCGGCACCCCCGCCGACCTCCCCGCCCTGCAAACCGCCGCCCAGGATCCCCACGAACTCATCGCCGAACATGCCACCTGGGCCATCCAGGAAATCAAGCTCCGCCACTCCGCCCCGCCAGCCTTTTCCTGAAAAAATAAAACTGCCTGACCCCCCGTGAACCCCATCAGCCTTATCGCAGACTGCCCCTTGCCCGGTATCGCCCCGTCGATGGCTCCAGCTTTCACGACACTCCATCCTGACCTCAGGCTGTCTGAGCCCGCAGCAAGGCCCGGTTCCCGACGGCTGCTGCCGGGATGGCCCGGAAAGATCCTCAGGGTTCCAACACCGAGAGCCGGAGGAAGCGCTGGATGTCGCCTGAGGGAGCGATGCGGATGTCGCCCCGGATGCGGGTGGGGACCGGATTGGTGAGCGCAGTCACAGAGGCAGAGGGCACCGGAGTCCAGTGGGTGAGGTCGGTGGAGCTTTCGACCAGAATCGGGGCGGCGGAGCCAGGGTCCGGCAGGGTGAAGAGGAAAGTGCCAGGAAGATCCGGATCCGGACGCAGGAGGTGCGGCCGGGGATCATCCGGGGCGGACAGGCCCAGGGCCCAAAGCAGGCCGTGAGGGATGCCGTCGCTTTCGGGATCGGTATGGAAAGGGGCCCCGGGCTGGTTTTGACGGATGGTCCAGTCGAGATACGGGGTGCGGGGCACCTGCACGGTGCCGAGGGCGCGAATGGTGCCGGACGCATTGACGTTCACGGTGATGGTATCCGAAAGGAAACTGCCGCCATTGGAAACGGGAATGGTAACGAGAACATCGAAGTTCCGGAAAAGGCCGGAATCGCCGAGACTGGTGAGGAGGATGCTGCCGGAGCCGGTGCCCAGACCGGAGGAAGGGGCTTCCGGGGTGAAGGTCTGGCTGACAGGATTGCCGAGGGCGGTGCCGGAGAGGACTCCCTGATCAATATCAAAGCGGTATTGATTTGCCGCAAAGCGTCCGGTGGCTGGAGTGACCATGCCGGGCGGGGCCGGAGTCTGGATGAAGGCGGAGGCTCCCCGGAATGTCATCTCATATCCACTTGGAAAAAAGCTGCGCTTGAACCGCAGGTCTGTCCCATAGGTCCGGCCTTCCACCATGGTGAGGATGGGGGTGGTGGCAGCCACGGGGTCGATGTCGAGGAGAACCTGAATGCTGCCAGTCATCCGCGAAGAATCCGTGCTGGAGAGGTCAAAACCCACCACGGGATCCAAGGTAACCGTCAGCACATTGTAGGCCGGCTCGGACGTCAGGACCAGAGTCGTCCCCACGGGGATGGCAGGAAGGGCCGAGGCTGCCGCCAGGACAAGGATACAGGGAAAAATAAGTTTATGCACTGCGCAAAATACACGTTTCACCCCATCCGGAAAGAAATTTTCAAACAGACCAAGTTCCACCTTGTCGCCGGGGAGCGTTTCTGGCTGAAAGGATGATTACCCCTACTTTTAACTCATGATCAGCTCAATTCTTGTGCTTGGCTCCGGCAGTGCCGGGCTGCTCGCCGCCATTTCCCTGAAACTCAAAATCCCCCAATTGAAGGTCACGGTGGTGCGCAGCCCTGAGATCGGCACCATCGGGGTGGGCGAGGGGACCACCCCCAATTTTCCCCGCCACCTTTTCGACTATCTGAAAATCAGCCGGAAGCATTTTTACGCCATGGCAGAGCCGACCTGGAAGCTGGGAATCCGCTTCCTCTGGGGGCCCCGCGGGCGCTTTGACTATACCTTCAGCAAGCAACTGGATGCCCACTGGAGCGACCTGCCCCGCCCGAATGGATTTTACTGCAATGAGGAATTCCGCAGCGTGGATCTGCCCTCTGCCCTGATGGCCGAGGACATGGGCTGGGCCCGCCAGGCCAATGGCGCGCCCGATATTCAGGGCTGGCATGGCTTTCACATTGAAAACAAAAAGCTGATCGATGTCCTGGAAGTGGTGGCCGCTCAGGTGGGGGTGGAGATCGTCGATGGCAAGGTCAATGGCCACGAACGTGGCGAGGCGGGGATCAAGGCCGTGATCCTGGAGGACGGACGTCGCCTTGAGGCTGACTTTTTCGTGGATAGCAGCGGATTCCGCAGCGAGCTGCTGGGCAAGGCCCTCGAGGAGCCGTTTGTCAGTTTCGACAAAACCCTCTTCTGCGACCGCGCCGTGGTGGGCGGCTGGGACCGGGGCGCGGACGAGCCCATCCTCCCCTACACCACAGCGGAAACCATGAATGCCGGCTGGTCGTGGCAGATCGAACATGAGTTCCATGTGAACCGCGGCTACGTCTATGCCTCCGGGGCGATTTCCGATGATCAGGCCTGTGAAGAATTCCTCGCGCGCAATCCCAAGGCCCCGAAATCCCCGCGCGTGGTGAAATTCCGCAGCGGCCACTACCGCCGCATGTGGGTGGATAACGTTGTCGCCATCGGCAATGCGGGCGGTTTTGTCGAGCCGCTTGAGGCTACCGCCCTGATGGTGGTGTGCTCCGAAGTGCAGACCCTGATTGATCTCCTGCAGCACTGCGCACTCCAACCCACCCCGACCATGCGCACCCTCTTCAACAAGGTCATGAACCGCACCTGGGAGGAAATCCGGGATTTCCTGGCCCTGCACTACTACACCAACACCCAGCGGGATACCCCCTTTTGGCGGCAATGCCGTTCGGACACAGATGTGTCAGGGATCGGTGATCTGCTGGAGTTTTACAAGGAAAATGGCCCTACCGGATTCTGCCGTCACATGCTGCCCCACTCCGATACGGACTTCGGCATCGAAGGCTACCTCGTCATGCTGGTGGGCAATCAGGTCGCCTATCAAGGCCGCCACCACGCCGCCCCCGCCGAGCGTTCGCTTTGGAACCAGCGCCGCGATGGCTTTCAGCAGCAGGCCAAAGCCGGCATGGGGATCAAGGAAGCGCTGCAATTCATCCGCCATCCAGGCTGGAAGTGGAATGGCGACGCCTGAGAGTGGAGGTGCCCGCCAAGGTGGTTACCCCGCAAAGATTCGAACCTTGTCAAAGAGAATCAGAATGATTATCAAAAGCATTGATTTACAATGATTTACGCGATCTATAGTGAAACTGAGAATTGAATTGAGAATAGGACGCCAGCGCCGCCAATCCCTTTTGGGAAAATTTTGCGAGGGGCAAGACCCATTTCAATGAGTCCTCTGGCCCGAAGTGCGCACCCCCCTCCCCCCCCTGCCCGGCTTTCGCCTTCGCTCCTCCTTTTTTCTGTCTCGTATAGACTACTCCACTCGGATGTTTCCTCCAGCCTGGCCTTTCTTTTTCAGTGGTGGAATAGCTGCGGCCTGTTGTTTGGCCAAGTTCGTCTGGTACTTTGTTCCTTCGGGCCTGATTGAAACCGTCCGTCCACTTCCCCCCGCCGCCGCCCGGACGTTCCCCTCTGTTGCCTCAGCTACCCGCCTCGGCCAATTCCTTCATGGCCGCTGCGACCCGCTGCACGGTAGAAGCGCCCTTGGCCTGCCCCTTGCGACCTCCGTCTTTGTGCGTGGCCAGTTTGGCCGTCTTTCGGATGCTGTAGCCTGCTTTCAGTAGCCGCACGATGTCCTTGTGCTCCTCCATGAGCCGCTTGGCATCGTAGCCGGTGCCCTCGGGCCGTCCCAGCTTGGTGCCTTTGCGCCGGGCCTCCGCCAGTCCGCTCATGATCCGGGTCCGGAGGGTTTCCGTCTCATTCCGGGCCATCTCCGCCAGCAAGGCCAGCATCACCGCTGCGGAGGGATTCCGTTTGCCGGAAGGAAGGAGCGTTTCCACCCCCTGCGCGTGCCAGTAGAGGGACACGCCCAGCTCTTCCAGCGTCTCCACGAACTTGTGAACAATGGAGTTCCGCCGGGCCAGCCGGGAGACTTCATGCACCAGCACCTTCTTGATCTTCCCGGCCCTTGCCAATTCCTCCACGTCATGCAGCCCGTGCCGTTCGCTTTCGTCCACCCGCCCGGAGACGGCGAATTCCTCGCAAACCGCCACCACGTTCCAGCCTTTGGCCTCGGCATGGGCGCGGAGTTCGGTGATTTGCCGACTCGTTTCCTGCCTCACGGTGGAAACACGAACAAGGATGGCGACCGGCAAGGCAATGTTGGAAGGAGTGGCGTTCATTGTTCCACGCTACACGGTGTATTCATTTAATCAACTGATTTCGTGAATACGTTTATTCCCCCAACCGTTGCTATGCCGTGCCCCGTTCCCACCGGCCCGATTTCGGCGAGTGATAATTTGAATACACTTTACACGCCGATATAACGCCTATGTTTCCATCCACCTTCACCCGCTTAGTGGAATGTGGACCGGACGCGGAAGCCATTTTCCTGCTAAAAGAAAACCTCATATTCCTTGCCTGCCTGATCCCGACCGGTTCCATGACCGGTTGGGCGAAGCCCAGGCTTGATTTCGAAATACAGTCTGATCGTGGTGCCCTTGTCGCCTACCAAAATCCCAAAGGCGTTCGCGCCTGTCGGTGGCTTGAACAGCGAAACGCCAAATCCCCCCACATTTCCTACAACCGATTCCTGCCCCTTGTAGAAACCGGAGTATTCGCCGCTGAATTTTTCCCCCGTCACTGGGTCGGCAGCCGTCATCCTGCCGTTTCCATAACTGGTCTGAATCTGGAACTGTAAAGTCCTTCCGCTGGGATGGGCATACATTCGACCTGGGAGCATCACCCCAGCGCATCCTGAAATAAAAAGCATGGCGAGAATGGTGAGGGAGTTTTTCAGGATCATCATTTCCTAACGTCCATATCAAGGCTGACTGGTCAAGCCAGATCAAACCGACCGCACCACATCACCTCACCTTTGCTTTTCCGCGAGGATTTGGACCGTCGCATCTTTTACGCTCTGGATAGTCTGGGGCTTGGCATTGGCACCAAGGCTTCCCTCCGCTGCATCGGCACCTGTAGAGGCGGCAGGCGTCCCTTCCAGAAAAGCTAAAAGATGGCTGCTCTTCACGGCATAGTTGACGTTCTCGCTCAAGGCCCCGGTTTGCCGCGCCATTACGATGGCATCCAACCGGTGGGAGATTACCCCGACTACCCGTCCCGCCATATCCACCAGCGCCCCGCCGGAATTACCCTGCTGCACGGGCACACTCACCTGTATCGTATTGGGACTATCCCCCGCACCCGTCAGGGCACTGACCTTGCCATCGGTGAATTTCGGAGCATTGCCCTGAACGTCAGGATTCGGAAAGCCGATGGTCATGACCGGCTGGCCGAGTGCGAGACCTTTGCTGCTGACGATGGGCAAACCGCGAGGAAGGTTTTCCCCTGACTGGATTTGAAACAGGGCCAGATCCAACTTGGCATCCATCCGGATCAAACGTAGGGGCAATTTCCGCCCGTCGGGCAGATACGCGAACACGGCAGCGGCCTTGGTTACCACATGCGCCGCTGTGATGAGGTAACCGCCCTCACCAATGAAGAATCCTGTGCCGGTGAAATAATCAGGGTCATCCGTGGCAGGTTTGAACGGGCGCGGCTCGGAGGATTCCTTTCCGCCCCTCTCAGGCTTCATGGTTACCAAACCCTCACTCTCCAGCACTGAGGGGCGGGGTCCTATCGTTTCTCCAGTATTTTCAACCTTTGGGGAAAACGCAGCCGCCAGCCGCTGCCCTTCCGCCCTTTGAGCCGGGGAAAGTAGTTTCTCTGCCATTTCACTTCCTTTCCCCTCGTCACCTCCGGCCTTGGCCAGCAGAAACCATTTATAAGCAAACACCAAATTCTTAGGCACCCCTTCGCCATTAAAATACAAGCCCCCCAGGTAGTTCTGAGCCATAGCCAAACCCTGATCTGAGGCCTTCCGAAACCACCGGACGGCTTCCATGGAATCTTTCGGTATGCCGTCTCCTCGGTAATACAAGATCCCAAGGTTTCCCTGAGCCAAAGCATGTCCTTGATCTGCTGCTTTCCGAAACCATCGACTGGCTTCTTTGGAATCTTTGGTCACTCCACCGCCCTCCAAATAGGTCACCCCAAGCCCATTTTGGGCTTCTGAATATCCTTGTAGCGCTGATTTTCGATACCACTGGGCAGCTTTTACCGGGTCTTTGGATATGCCCTCGCCCTTCCTATACATGTTAGCCAAATTATTTTGCGCTCGATAATACCCCCGTTCCGCCGCCTTCTGATACCAATCAACGGCCTGTTTAGGGTCCTTCAACACTCCTTCCCCCATTTCATACATCCAGCCCAGTGAGGTTGCCGCAGATGCGTTTTCCTGTTGCGCAGATTTCCGGAACCAATACGCAGCCTGCCAAGTGTCTTTGGCCACGCCTGCTCCTTGGAAGTAAAGCCACGCGAGCCTATTTTGGGCGTCGGCCATTCCCTGATCCGCAGCTTTGCGATACCAACGGGCTGCTTCCGCCGGGTCCTTCTTCACCCCTTCACCATTAAAAAACATCCAACCAAGCTGGCTTTGGGCTTCGGCAAAGCCTTGTTCTGCGGCTTTCAGATACCAACGGGCTGCTTCAGCCGGGTCCTTGGCTACCCCTTCCCCATTCAAATACATCCAGCCCAGCATGCCTTGGGCGTAGTCCAGTCCTTGATCTGCCACCATCCTAAACCATTTTGCGGCTTCCGCCTTGTCCTTGGGCACCCCGGTTCCCCTTAAGTACTTCTCCGCGAGATTGAGTTGAGCTAACAAATGGCCTTGCTCGGCTGCTTTTAGATGCCAGCGTAACCCTTCGGCCTTGTCTTTGGCAGTTCCGGTTCCCTCTGAATAAATCCCGCTGAGTTTGTATTGCGCCTCCTTGTCGCCTTGTTCTGCGGCCTTCCGATACCATTTCAGTGCTTCCTCGGGATTTTTAGCTAAAATTTCCGAGCAAACTTGCGACCACCACCATTGGTCGGATTGTGTGGTACTCCTGAGCACCCGGTTAGTTCTGGCTCTAGCCCACCAACCGTCGCTTTGAATCAGTGGCGACGTCACGCCTTGAGCATACATGTTGCCCAAAGTATATTGGGCCTCGACAAATCCATGATCCGCCGCCTTCCGGCACCAGCGCACCCCCCTCGCTAGATCCTCTTCAACTCCAGAACCTGAAAAATACATTCGGCTGAGTTCATACCCGGCTTTCGAATCGCCCCATTCCGCTGCTTCGGAGAACTTCATGAGCGCCGTAGGGTAGTCCTTGGAATCGTATGCGGCTTTGCCAGCAGCGAAAAGAGACTCTGTGGAATCGACTGGCTCGGAGGCTGTCTCCGTTGTCACGGCACTGGCATTCACGACAGCAGGAGAATCCACCGGCGCGGGGGCGCGGTTCGATGCGGACCGTCCAAGCTGCCAGCCGGTCCAAAGGAGCCCGCCCATTAGACCACCCGCCCCCACAACCCAAGTCAGCAACCGCCAACAGCGAAATGAGTTTCCCGGTCCATTTTTCCTCCGGCCCGGCTGCTCCTCAAAGGCGGGCGGCAGGGCAATTCTTTTCGGCTCCGGCAATTGCGGGTTGGAAGGGTTCGGTGACATCGGGAGGGAAAGTGTGTCCCTTACAAAGCCGCGAAATCGCCGAAAAGCAAGTTTAGCCGTGAGTCATGTGGCACTCGATGAGGAACCCATTCCTCGTGCCCCCAGCTTTGTCCCTTTCACTCTCCCTCCTCTTCAGTTTTCGGATAGATACTAAACTCACCATTCCCAGGGTTCACCCGCAGTCGGTCGGCAAAACGTCCCTTCACTCCGTCCATTGCATTGTAAGCAGTCTGCCTTGCGGCTTTCGTTAGTCTCATCAGCTCCTTGGTCGCCTTTTCTTTGGGTAGCCACTTTTTCCCACCCTCAAAGACCTGCTCCAAATGGATTTCCTCAATTTTGGCATTCTTCCCTCCGCTGCCAGTTCCACCATTGTTGAAACTGTCCCAATCGAACCCTTCCAGCGGACCCTCAAAACGCACCCCCTCCCGTCGCCATGCCGTGGCCGGTCCCAATGGCCCATTGTTGTTCTTGCAGCAGGAAAACACGAATTCATTTCCTTCAACCTCATCCGTTGCGGCCTGAAGGATGAAAGCCGCCCTTGGAATGCTACCCAGCACCAGCGAACCGGATAGCAAATTTAGCAGGCCGCGCCCTTTGGCGCTTTCCCCGACTCTTGGTTTCCGGGTATGGGCGCAAATCATCAAGGCCGGGCGGGCATCCCCGGCAGGCAGACAGGCGATGATGTTATCAAAAGCCTGCCGGAAATCCTTCTCCATGCTGTCCCTTGCGGCCCGGTTCCAAGGGTCCAGCACGATCACGTCAGGCTGGAAGGCCTCAATCTCACGGCGGAATTCTTCACAGAAAGCCGGATCCTCGAAAGCAAAAGTATCCACGTCGCCGGATATCCTCACCGCGTCATCAAGATTCACCTCGCAGTGAACGCGGTATTCCGACGACAACCGCACCAGGCCGTTTTCCGCCTGAAGGATCATGGTCCTGAAACGTCGGTGAACCGTCAGCCCGAACCACGGCGCACCGGTCGCCCCGGAAATGGCCAACTGGGAGAGGCAGAATGATTTCCCCACGCCCGCGGCACCCCCCAGCACAAAGATTCCCCCTCTAAAAACGTGGAGGTCTCCGATCAAGGGCACGTCCTCCGGCACCACGTAGGCCGCCAATTCGCTTGGCTTGTAGAAAGTGAAGAACTTCTTCTTCTCACCCTCCTTCGCGCCCTCCGCGCCCGTCCGGTCGTCGAATGGCCCGCGTCGTGGTTTCGGTTTCGTTGGTGGCGATTCCGCCAACGGATCAAAGATTCCCGTGTCAGCACTCAAGGCATGATCCTCCCTTGGAATTTCGGCGACCGGCCCCGGCACTCCGGCGCAATGTTCAACAAATCGCACACGTCCTTTCCGGGCCTCCCGTCCCGGCACTCCAAGCCGGAAAGGTCAAAGGCATCCACCCGCGCCGCGCCTGCTTCCACTAGCACCCGCCCCCATTCCCGCGCTGCCGTGCGTCCTGCCGCGTCCACGTGGGGGAAAAGCCGCACCTGCTTTCCCCGGAAGAAGGGCAACGCCTCGGCGTCCAGCCGGGTATTTGCCGCTCCCAGCATGGCCACCACGCCGACGGTATCGACCACGCCTTCCCGCCTGACGAATTCGAGCGCGGCCAAAGCATCCGGGCCACCTTCCACCATGGCCAGCTTGGGGCATCGGGCAGCCTGCTCCAGATTCACCGGCCAATTTTTTTGGCCGCCCCACGCATGGCACTTCCGGGCAGGCATGGAGCCGTAGGCTTCCCACGGCAGGCCATCCAGCCGCCGCCCTTCCGCGATGCGCCCGCCCGGATCACATACCAACCAAGCGGCCCGGCCCCAAACTTCCGCGAAGGCCAGCAGGCCGGCCGATTGCGCTTCCGCCAATGTGATGACGGGGATTCCGCGCAATGCGGCCAGCGCTTGCAGTTCCGCCGCGCTCCCTTGCCGCAGTGGCGGGCACGGTTTAGCCCTGACTGGCCCCGGCGTAGCTTTTTGCCCCGCCTCAACGCCGCGGCTGGCACTTCGGACAGTCGGCACCACGGAAACGCCGCCGCATTGCTCCCGTGCCCACTGTAAAGCCGCGTCCAGAGGCAGCTTGAGCGCCAACTGAATGAAGTCCAGCACCGAGCCACTTGCCCCGGAAGCGTGATCCCGAAAGCGCTGCCCGTCCTGAAAGACGGAGAACGAGGGTTTTTTGTCAGGCCGGAAGGGGGAAGCACAACACTTCCCCGGCTCCCCCGGCAGTTCCAGCCGCCGCCACACCTCGGGAATCAGCAGGCGGGATTTGATAGTTTCGATTGGTAGTTTGTCAGGGTTCATTATCCTCGCTTTGCAGTTCATCGGCTTGCTACTCGCATTCTCTGGCATCTCTGATGCGCTGCAGGAGCGCACAAGCCTTGCTGGCCTCAAGGTGTGAGGCAAACAACCCCAAGGGGTGATAACTTGTGGTCCTGTCCTCCAGAAAGGCTCCTAAATTCTCCGCCAGCGCTTCGCGTAGCGTCTGAATGTGGAAGCACTTTTCTTCCGGTGACCACTCCACCACATGCCATTTTGCAGACTCCGCCTGCATACGTCCGTCAGCTGGCGGGTAAGCCAAACCGGGGGAACCGACGTTTTGAAGGTGCCGCGCACTCATGATTGCACCCTCGTTTCCAGTTGGGCTTCCCTCATGTCCCGCAGGTATTGCCGCAAGGTGGGCAGATGCACCAGCACCGCGCCGCGAATAGCTCCGGGCTTGCGAAGCCGGACCAAAAGACCGGGCACCACTACCCCAAGATCCACAATCGCGGACCGTGAAAGGAAGCTTATGGGGCAGCGGCCCCTCACGGCGGGCAACCTCGCGAACTCTGCCGCCTCAAGAGAGGCAGGTTCGAATTTGTGCTCGCTTCCGACTGGGGCACGCCCCGCGAGGGTGGGCTTGTCCGTTTTTAGTTGTTTTGTTGTCATTGGGTGATGGCAACACCTTTCACGGCATTTTTCCGAACTGCGAACTGCGGCGCTTGTAGGGTCGTGAACACCCCACGACCCTACAACTATTGTGGTTTGACCTGCGTCTATTCCTCGTAGGTGACCCACCTTGTCCCGTCCCAGCCCACCTTCTCCCAGTGGTCGCATTCCGGGCAGCGCAGTTCACGGTGAACCTTGGAAATATGCCCCGGCTCCTTTTCAATCGGTGTTATCCGACAGCAGAGAGAGCACTCCAAATCCCATGTCCCTCTTGCGATCACCGGGGCGGAGTCCAGTTGGCAATACCGCAGAAACATTCGTTGCCATTCCAGCGCTTTTTCCGCCTGCTTTTGAACATTGCCTATATCGGACTTGCGGGCTTTTTGCTTCGGGAAATAGATTTCGTGGAAAGCGACGGCAGCCGCCTTGGCCGGCATCGCGGCCCGGAGTCGCAGCGCCGCCAATCCCTTTAACCCGGCATCTACATTGTTCGATTTCAGCTTAGTGTAGGGTTGCTCGCTGGAAACTTTGAACTCCTGTAGCTCTTGGGGCAAAGCCTTCCGCTTGGCCTTCAACCACGCCCGCAAGCCCTTAATTATTTCCTCATCTCTGAAGTTAAAGCAGATGCACAAATCAACGCTTTCCGACAGCAGTTTTCCGGCCCTGCTGCCGTTCCCGAGGCGGCTCAATTCCGGAAGTCCGGGCATCCCACTGTTGAACGCGAAACAGGGTCTGCCGTCGCCATCCCATTCCCACGCGACTTCTATTGGCCGATCCAAAGGCCAGCCCGGATGTCCACCGGGCACATCATTTATGGTTAGACTTGCATAAGGGGAGTCTTTTCTCATAATTTTTTCGGCGTGATCGGTGCCGCAGGCCACACCAGCATCGGCCAATGGGCTGGAGTCTTTTCTCCTCATTTTTTCGGCGTGAGCGGCAGCTTCTATCATCTCATTTTTCACATCATCATTCAGGCGGTTCCATGGAACATCATCCGCCACTGCATCAGTTTGAATGCACTTCACCCCAAAGGGAAACTCCCTCAGGCGTTCCCGTAGAAATATTTCTGCCGAAGGGTCGGCAAAGTCGTGGGCAGAGATCATTTCTGTATCGTCCTGCCCTACCTTTGGAGAAGCCAAGGCGGCCCGTTTGATGGCTTCCTCGTATGCCCGGCAGGCCTCCCTTATCCGGGCGCTCTCTCGGGCCAGTTCGTGAAACAAGGCCATCCGTTTTGTTTCTATTGGCTCATTGAGCAAGTCGGAGAAATCCCAATCATCCGCACACAGTTTGGAAGAATCGCGAGGCGTCCCTTTTGGCACAAACGCTGGTGGATAGTGATCAATTTTGAATCCGTGCGTTTCCTCTTGGATACGGTAGCCGCGCTGTTTGGCCGCAGATTCGCCGCTGGAAGAAATGAGGAAGCCGCCGCCCTCAGTCACTTTTATATCCGTGACCGTCTGGGGTATGCCGCCGAATGAAATTGAGTCGCCGACTTTCAGGTCTTTGCCGGGTTTCTCAAGTTGGTTGCTTTGGTTCTTTCGCTTAACGCTCATGATTTTTGATGATGGCATGAATTCCACCGCGCCGGGGGGACTGGAACGCTCCCCGCCCTCTCTCCCAAAGGAAGGAAGCGGTTCATGCGCCCGCCCGCAGCAGTCCGATGCGTCCACACCAGCTTTTCCAAGGTGAAATAAGATGGACGGAATCATGGGCGTGAATAACGTCATAGAAGGGGAGTCCGTCCATGGAAAAATCACCCCGGCAAACTGGTGGAAAGATGAGGAAAGAAAGAAAGAAGGAAGGAAGGAAGAAAGGAAGAGAGAAAGAGAGAAAGAGAGAGAACATCCCTTTTTCTTCGGTACCCTTCGGGTGTGTCCTTGCCCCTTTACTGGGGAATGCCCTCAGCGCCGGTCCGGCCACATCAATCCTGCTTCGGTTCAAATCACCGGCAGCATTTCCAGCGCCCGGCGTTTTGTTTCGTTGTCGATGTGGGTGTATGCCGCATTCACCGCCGCGCTCTCATGGCCGAGAATATCCTGAGACACGGACTTGGCCACTCCGGCATTCCCCAGCGCGGACGCCGCTGTGTGCCGCAAGGAATGGAAGGTCAGCTCGTTGGACTGCCGCTGGGTTTCCGGTCCGTCCAGGCCCCTGCTTTTGGCGCTGCGCTTCCATGCGTCCCTCAGGCCGCACTTCGCCAGCACCACCCCAAACTGCCAGGAAAGCGCACTCCCCTTTACCATAGCTAAAACGGGATGCACGAACGACTCGGCCCCTTCTCCCGGAGTCAGGGTCAAGAGGTGCTCCCTCAAGGCCTTTGGCAGAGGAAGGACCACCAGGCGGCCTGTTTTCCCAGTTTTTAAACGCAATTCGCCCCGCACCAGATCCAGACTACCCCATCGCAGGTCCGCCAAATCACGCAGCCGTGCCCCCGTGTAATAGCCGAACTTCACCATGGAACCCCATTCCGAGCCTGCCGTGTCCCGTATCAGGATCCGCAACTCATCAAGAGTGAAAGCCCGCCGTTTCGTCCTGTCTTTCAAGGACAAACCCCTGACATCATCACAGGGGGAGTCCGCAATCAGGCCATCCCGTTTCGCCTCCCGGAAGAAAATCCTGAGGAAGAGCAGATGTTTGTTTGCTGCCCCCGCGCTCACCGTGTCCGCCACATGCCCCCGATATTCCAGCATGTGCCGCTTCTCGATGCGCCGCATCTCCTCCTCTGCCTTCGGACCCAGCCAAGCAAGAAACGAATTCACGATCCCCGTATAGGCCTTCAGGGAACTCTCTTTGATCTCCCCCCGCTTCGTGCGCAAATACCCCTCCAGAAAGCCCCTTACGCTTGAAGACGCCAAGGTTTGGCCGGTTAAATCCTCCATTACCTTCCCGTAAATGCGCAGAATCTGTGTCGCGGTCTGATTCTCCCGGTGCGCCATTTCCAGATCATCCGCGATCCGCTGTGCCGTTTTACGGTTCTTGTCGGTATTGGGCAGCTTGGTCGAAGTCTTCAACTGCCGTCCGCTTTTATCCGTGAAACAGGCATACCAGAACCTGCTCATCGGGTGTTTCCAAATCGAAGCCATATTCCGGAGTTAAACCCGGTTCTTATGAGAATGAAACTGAGAATAACGCTGAAGCACGCCGGTGACTTTGAGAACATTGTTGCGTTGTAAATCAACGATTTACGCTTCGCGGTGGTTACCCCGCAAGGATTCGAACCTTGTCAAAGAGAATCAGAATCTCTTGTGCTACCGTTACACTACGGGGCAGTCTTCGATCTCACTTAATGCCCCACAAGGGTTCGAACCTTGACTAGGAGAATCAAAATCTCCTGTGCTACCATTACACCATGGGGCAGTGTGAGCGGTTTCCTTAACCCAAAGCCGCGCCGATGCAAGCGGCTGAACAAAAAAATCCATTCCCTTCTCTCCACCGCTTCCCCACCGCCTCCCGGCCTACCTCATGAACTGGAAAATCCTCGCTATGGGCAAGCCCGCGCTCCCCTGGGCCCGGGAGGGCATTGATGACTACCTGGGCCGCTGCTCCCGCTACGCGAAAGTGGAGGTGGAGTATCTCAAGGAGGCCCCCCGGCCCCAATTGGAAGAGCGATTTCTTAAAGCCAGTGAAGGCAGCCGCCGGATCGTCCTCGACGAACGCGGCAAACGCCTCACCACCCAGGACTGGCATGCCGCCGTGGACCGCTGGGAACTGGCGGGCATCAAGCGCATCACCCTCATCATCGGCGGGGCCGATGGCCACAGCCAGGCCCTCCGGGACACCGCCGATGAAATCTGGAGTCTCAGTGCCCTCACCCTACAGCACGAACTCGCCCTCGTTGTCCTGCTCGAGCAGCTCTACCGCGTTTACACCATCAAACGCGGCGAGCCCTATCACCGCTAGCCTAAAACGGGAGCACGGGGCTCCGGCCCGTGTGTTTCAAACCCCCATAACAAGCCCAGCCCGGCCCCGATCATCGCCCGGGCATCGTGCACCACCAGCCCCGTAACAAGGCCCGTCCCGGCCTTGAGCATTGCCCGAAAATCGTTCAAGGGCATGGATCAAAGCAGGGACGGCCTTGCTACAAGAGCAACGCCATTGGAGATCCTGCGCTCGCCTGGCAACCACTTACGCCAGCGGGGCTTGCCCTGCGGACGGACGGCCGGGGCTTATCCCGCTATCACAGCCCCAACGGGGCGGCCCATCACAGCCTGGGGCAACGCCCCAGGAAACGCATTAAATAAAGGTGGCGCAGGCTTCCAGCCCGTGCGGCAATCGGCCTTCCAGGACGGAGTTCGCCGTTCATCCAGCGGGCTGGAAGCCCGCTGGCCGCACAGGCTGGAAGCCCGCGCCACAGGATTATAAAGCAGAGTTACTTCCTCAACCACACCGGCCCACGTCCAGTTTTTTGCTGGCTAAGGTGGCGCGCTCAGGGCAGGAGATTCACCGCCACCCTGACAAACCGTCTTTCGGAGCCCGCGATGGGGCTGGTGGTTTTCCAAATGGTGGTGACGCTGCCGCCCCGGTTCAGGGTTTCTGAGACCAGCGTCAGGCCGCTGCGGCTCCATCCGCCGAGGCCGGTGGAGATTTCGGGAGTCACCACCGCATCGACGGCGCGCGGATCATGCTGGAAGTGGATCAGCAGAAAGCCCTCCGCATCCGGAGCGGCGCTCAGGACGATGTTTCCTGGCACCGTGGGCGAAGTGCCCAGGGCATATTCCAGCAGGGTGCTCAAGCCATCGCCATCAGCATCGGCGTCGTCCGTGCCGGCAATGGGCTGGGCAGCGTTTTTCCAGGAGCGGTAGTGTGGCGCATCGCTCTCCCCCGGAGTGCTGGAAGCCGTGGCGCTGGCACGCCAATTCGAGGGCACGGTGTGATCTGTGGTGGGCGAAGGCCGGACGAGGGAGAGGGACTGGCCCGATCCATCCGGAGCCTCCGGCCACGGGTCCTCGTCGCGGTAGTTCAGGCTGCGCAGGTCCCCGCCGGTGCCGGACAGCGTGATGGTTTCTCCGCTGTTGGACAGATTGCCGGTGGTAAAGACCCCCAACACCTTTGACGCAGGCACCAAGTGGCCAAAACGGGCGGCAAAGGCCGCCGCATTTTTAACAAATACCCCGTGCTCCCCGGGCTGCAGAATCACATGCCCCAGGGGGATGGTCGTTATCCCTGCGGTGAAGCGCACGCCATTGAGATCGACCGCCTGGGTGGCGGAGACATTGGCGATTTCGATGAATTCAAACTCATCCTGGTTGGTGCTGACCGCCAGTTCTGCGGGCGTGACAGGTTCAGCCGGATGATAGTAAATCTCCGTAATATTGAGATTGGCCACCGCCGCGTTTTCGACGGCAACTCCGAAATAAGCCTGCAGCAAAGGGGACCAGGTGGGGCCATTCAACACCCGCGCACTCACGGTGCCGGAGGCCGTCAGGGTCACCGGGCCGGTATAGGTCAGGGCTCCCGGAGCCGGGGTGGAGGTGCCAATGGTGCGGGGATCCGAACCATCCATGGTGTAATAAACAGTTCCCGCCGCAGGCACCTTCATGGTGAGAGGATACCCGCTGGGCACGAGGCCGCCAAATTGGGAAAACTCCGTGGTCAGCACCGTAGGCCAGAGCCGGTCCGCGCGGAGCTGTGACAGCAGGATGTTATTCCGGGTATTGAAAAAGGTATCGCGGATGGAATTGATTTTGGCCGTCCAAGCTCTTTCACCCGCCGAGACGATGCTGTAGCGGGCCGCATAGACGCGGATGGCTTTGTTGATCTGCGCTGCTTTATCGACCCAACGCTGCTTGGCCACCAGCGTATCCAAAGCCCCGCCGTTGAAACAATGCTTCTGCACCCGGTCCGCAAAACGGAGGCGGTATTCTGCATTCAGACTCAACTCATCGTGAATCCATTGGGGGTTCGAATAATCGAACAGGGTCGAGTTTCCGCTGGAAAGAAACGGCCCCGTCCGGTCCACCCCCCAGCTCGGAGCCAGCAGGGTGTGCTCCCCATCCTGGCAGTAAAACGTGAAGCCCCGGTCCCCCTTCCGGTCGCGCATGGAAAACCAGTTATTCGGGCGGTCATTGCCGAGGAAGGAGGACAGGGTGGCATCCCCATCCCCGGTGTAAAAAATCACCAGCATGTAGTCGATCAGATTTTCGACATCCACAAGGACCGGGTAGGCGGGATTGCGCGTGCCATCCGGGTTCCGGCCGAGGAGCCGGAAGTAATTCGTATTGGTGGGGGAACTGCGCACTGTCAGGCCCCGGTCCCACAGATCCTTCCATGCCGCCTTGGTGCCATCCGGATTTACGGACAAATAGCCATCCGTGGCCTCGGTTCTGAAATCGAGGGTGTAGCGGTCGCCGCATTTTATACTGTCATAATCATCCTTGTGGCCGCCCAGGTAGGATTCACCAAAGGAGTTTTCCGCGCGCTCGTGAATATCATAAATCCCCCAGTAGAGGCCGTTCAGGAAAAGGTGGCAATACCGGCTGCGGGTGTGAGGCTGCCCCATCGCGCCCAGGGTGATGCGGGCGAAGGGATCGCGCACCATGGTCTCCTCACTATCCGAGGCATTCTGGCTCCAACTGTAGTTTTGGCTGCCACGCAGATCGAAGTTTTCAAACTCGGCTGCCCCATTCGCCCCGTAGAGCCGGTAGGCCAATTTCCCCTCGCCATAGGCTTTCCGGAAAAACACCCGGAAGCTGTGCTTGGTGCTGCCATCCCCGCGGCTCGCTCCCCCGCGGATGCGCAGCCCGCAGCCGAGGCCGAATTCCCCATGCCCTGCTTCCACCGTCAGTCCAGGGCGGCTGAAGTCCAGCATTTCGATCGAAGCGGGACGTTCCCAGGCATCGCCGTGGTTCACCCCATTCACATAGATTCCGGTATTGGGATTTGTCAGATTGGCCTGCTCCGTGACCACGGAAATGATGGGAATCTGCGTCAGGGACTCCCGCATCTGGGCCTGGGTGTAACTGGCCTTCACCCCGTTATCAAACCCCCAGATAAAAGCCTGCCCGCCATTGGTGGAGACATTGGTGGGCCAACCCGCCGGAATGTTCGAGACCAGCCCGGTGACTCCCCCCTCGGTGCCCAGGCTCACCTTGGGTTTATTGGTCACGTCATTGAGAAAAATGAAGGTGTGGGTATCGATGTTGGTCGGCTTGTGGTCCGCCAGATAAGCCCGCGCCCGGATCACCGAGGTGGCGCTGATGGAGATGGGGCCGTTCACGAGGAACCCATTCACCGGGGATGGATCGCTGTTATTCGTGGTATAAAAAATCTGCGCCCCCGGCGAGGCCGAGGTGATCGACAACTGAAACGGCGTTTCATAAAACCCGCGCTTGTGACTGAATACGGTGTCTTTGGTCTCATCGATATACCATGCGGAGTTGTTGAGCTGGCGCGGCGTCGCGGCTTCCAGATAGGCCTGGGGCGGCGTCTGCTCGAAGGATGAGCACACCAAATCCGGCTGCATCAGAAATTCCGGATCCGCCGCGCTGGAGTTCAGGCCCTGCACTGCCAACCAATTCAGGCCTGGCCTGATCAGATTCCGCTGCTCCGTCAGGTCGAAGCTGTCCGTGGTGAAGACCTCCACCAGCGAGCGGTTCGCGGTCGCCGCAGCGTTCCAGTCAAGGCTGGCCGGGGCATTCCGCTCCGCCACTTTCACCCCATTCAACCAAGCCACAAAACCATCGTCATAACGCATCCTCAGGCTCATGCTGCGCAGCAATGCAGGATCGGCTATGGTGAAGGGAATCCGGAAAAACGCCGAGGGATTCACATTGGCCATCTCCGTGCGCAGATCCGTGCGGAGCAGGGACGGGATGCCGCTGGCGTCGGTTCCACTGACCACCACTTCCGCCAACGCCAGCGCGGAAATATCCTCGGTCGTGCCCGTGCCGCCCTGCCCACTCCAGTCCGGATCGCGGTTCCGCAGCACTCTCACATATTGTCCGTAGACCGGGACTCCGGGGTCCACCGTGATCACCGCCGGACTGCCCAGCGCGTTCTCCGGATTGATCAGGGGACTGGTATAAATCACGGACGTCCCATTCGAATCCAGCACCGTCACGGTCAGGTCGCGCAAGCGGTAGGGCGCTTCCGGCCGGTTGTGGATCACAATGGATTGGATCAGCGCCTTGCGCCTGAGATTGACCGTCCATGACTGGTTTACCGACGAAGCTGCGGTCTGCGAAAAATTGGTGGTGTTGCCATCAATCGCGAGGGAAGCGGTGTAGGGGGAAAACGTCGTGGTCTGGCTGGCGAGGGGGGCGGGGGAGCCGCTGCGGGCCAGATTGACCGGCCCCCGTCCGGAAATCCCGATCACTTCCACCTCTGCCATGGACAGCACGTTTTTTTCCTCTTCCGTCCCCTGCGCGGCACTGCCGCTCAGGTCAGAATCAGCGGTGCGCCGCACCCTCACGGATTTCACCCCCTCCACCCAGGTGCCGCTGAGCGCTACTAGGTCATAGGTCAGCAAGGCGGGGCCCGCCGGATAGGTATAGCCGGCATTTTCCGGGTTGAGCAAGCCACTGCTCCGGAGCAGCCCGCCACCCGCATCCAGCAAATCGATGGTGATATCCCGCAGGCGGCTGGCATTGGCCCCGTCCCCCCGGTTCCGCACGATCACCCGGTCCACGCGCGCCACGTTGGTCAGATTCAGTTGCCAAAAGGGGGCGGTATCCGCCGCCAGGGTCTGGGTGAAATCCGTCAGGAGATTATTCCGGGCCACACTGGCCGTATAAGGGGTTAGGGTCGTGCTCTGAACCGCCGCCCCGAGGGAGGAAATATTCAAGGGCACCGCGATGGCGATGCCGGTATCGAAGCCAGCCCCCGGGGGGGCGGCCAGGGTCCCCCACCCTGAGGGCGTAAACGTTGGCTGATACCAGTCTGAGGGCAGGGCTTCCGCACTGCCGGGCACCAGCACCGAGCCCGGATCTGACAAGTGACTGACGGTAATCAGCCGCTCCGGCACACCATAGGTCTGGTTTTCATTTTGTGGTGGATAGGGCGCGAAGTTCTGCAGATTTTCCCCGCCCGGAGCCGTCAGGGCCAGATACTCCCCATCCTTGGATAACTGGAAATTCGCATGCAGCTCACTGCCCGCCACCGCCCGGTTTTTCCCGGATGCAAACACCAGCACCCGCTCCCCCGCCGCCAGCGGCACCGTTGGAAACTTCCACTTCAGCGGCAGCGCCGGATCATCCGTCAGTCCATACCCCTCCAGGTTCACTGCCTCCGGGCCGGGGTTGTGCACTTCGATCCAGTCCGAAAACGCCCCATCCTGATCCTCCAACTCAGCGGTATTGTCCGCCAGAAATTCACTGATCCTGGGAGCCGCAGCTAACAGGGAGGGGAGACAAACGCAAAGAAGACAAAGTATCCTGAAGGTCATGATCAAAAAAGGGGGGATGGACGGGTGAACCACCCATAGCTGCACGAAATCCGCCGGGAGGTCAATGTTTCCTGCCGATACTTTCCCTCATGGCCGGGAGGTGCCGTCACTTCCCCCGCCGGGGGCGGAACGGCCGGGGCGGGTTGACGGTTTCCGGCTCCTTCACCAGGGAAGGCGGTTCCGGGCCAGCCAGCGGGTCCTGGGCAGCAGGTTTATTGCGGAAGGGACCGGCGAAAAAGCGGGGATGCCATGCGGGATCGGGGAGGGTGCCGTCGGCGGCATATTCGAATAGCTTGCTGACAGGATAGAGGAGAACGCCCGGGGCGCCCCGGAGATTGACCCGTCCGAGAAAATCGACGCGGTTTTTCAAATAATCCGCAGAGCCGGTAACGGTGAGTTTGAAGGCATCGGTCGAGGCCGTGAAATCAGGCAGGGTCACCTTGCCACCGGCCACAGTCAGGGTGCTGGTGGCGGTGCGGGCGGTGCTGGAAATGATGTCCCCGCCCGGGATGAGGGCATCCACCATGGGCGACAAGGGCCCGAGCAGCGGCAGGGCGAACAGGTTGGCATCCTCCAGGGTGGCCTCGCCTTTGCCGGACAGGGATCCCGGCTCAGGATTGGGAATGTTATAGGAAAAACTGCCAGTGAGCCGGCCGGCGGTTTTCCGGGAGGGATCGACGATGGCGGAGAGCTGGGCAAAGGAGACATTCCGGACGACGATGCTGCCCTGATGGGCCACGCTGCCGGCATCGGGAAAATCCAGGCTGACGCCGAATTTTCCATCCAGCAGCCGCGCCCCGCCTGCCCCGGTAAAACCGGCCCCGGCGGTCTCGAGCCCGCCGGCGAATTGCTCCAGAGGCCAGGTGCGGTCCAGCACTTTCAGGCTGACCCGGCCCGGGGCTCTGACATCCACCTTCCATGAAGCCTGGGGCTTGGCCGGATCCAGCGAAAAAGTGCCGGCAAAGCTGGCGGGAGCCGGGTCTTCAAAGCGCAGAACCTGGAACGACTCCGTGCCCGGGGCGGTGCTGCCGGTCATTTGCAGCCCGATCTCCTCCCCCAGCACATGCAGGGTGCCGGCGGTGTCATCAAACTCCATGGGACGGCCCGCCAGATCCAGTCCGCAACGGCTCCGCGTCCGCAAGGTGATACGGTAGTCGCTGCGGCCCTGATTTTTCAAATCCACCACGCCTTCCATCCTCGACTCCGGGGGACGCTCGAAACGATACTTCCCGAGGGCCCGGCCCAGCGGCGGATGAAATAAATGCAGCAACGGGGCGGGCCTCAAAGTCGCCTCACCGCCCACGAGGGTCAGCAGGCCCCTGGGCAGGTCAAGCTGCACTTCGCGGGCTTTTCCCAGGCCATCGCTCATTTCCAGGACTGCATCGCGGAAGACCAGCGGCACTTCTGCCCCTGCATTGAAGGCGATACTGCCGCCCACTTCCTTGAGCGGAGTGCCCTGCCAGGAAAAATCCCTCAGATCAAACCGCCCGGCATGCCGCCATGGGCTGGAAGGCACCCTGCGGTCCCCCTGCAGGCTCACCGCGATCCGGGAGGCCTGGTCGAAGGAGAAGCGTTCCAAAAAGGACTGCACCGCAGCGTCCGTCAGGAAGGGCCGCACCGGATGAAAGGACATGCGCCAGTCCACCTCATAACGGCTCTGCTGGGGACCCCACAGGAGTTGCCCCCTCACTTCCCCGGAATGGTGCAGCAGGAGCCCATTTCTCACATAAATTTGACCATCCGCCTTCAGGGCCACTTTTGCTTCCAGTCCATCAAAAACCATCCCACGCGTCGAAAACCGCCCTGCCTTCAGGTGCCCCTGCCCTTCCACCGGCAGCGCCCCGGCCCCGGCCCCGGCTCCGGCATGGGTGAGGAGCCGGCCATTCCAGCTCCACTCCGGTGGGGTATAGCAAACGACCTCGCCCAGCCACGGGGCGTCATCCAGCGCGCTGCGCAGCACCGCCTGCAGGTCCATGGTGCAATCCACCGCAAAGTCCACCGCCGGAGCCTGACGGATTTTCCATGAAGCGGCTGCATGCAGGGCTCCCTGGCTGTCCTTCAGATCCAGGCGCTGCAGGGTGAGCAGCCCCTCCGAGAGCCGGGCACTGGCCCCGATCCCTTCCAACCTGCCGCCCCGGTGCACCAAGGGGCCGGCGCTCAACACCGCCCGGAGTTCCATCCGGTCGATGTCAGACAAATCCCCCTGAAGCTCCAGCGTGATCTCCGCCTTGTTCGCCCGTTCCGGGAGTCCATGGAGGAGCGGGATGGAAAAGCGCTCCAGCCCGCGCAACAGGGAACGCAGCAGCCCCCGCCGGTCC
This sequence comes from Akkermansia muciniphila, assembly GCA_945900785.1. GTDB lineage: Bacteria > Verrucomicrobiota > Verrucomicrobiia > Verrucomicrobiales > V1-33 > CAIZWU01. The sequence goes on along the minus strand of CAMDJM010000035.1, from coordinate 14,444 downwards.
CGCATCTCCCGCAGTTGGCGCGTGCGCTCCTCCTTCATCCGGTCCTTTTGCTCGCGGTTTCCCACCAGGGGGGGCGGCTTACGCACCGTGCCGGAAGCCTTCACCTGGATGCCGGACACCAGTCCCTCGGCCCGGGCGATTTCGATTTCATCCTTCTGGAAGACGAGCCGCGCATTCAAATCCTTGACCAACAGCCACTCGCTGCGGGGATCGGATGGATCCACCGGCAGGGAGACGTCCGCCCGTTGCAGATGGATGGTGCGCAGAAAATCCTCCTGGTTCATCAGCCGGGCCACATCAATCTCCAGGCTGATCCGGTCGATATCCGCAAGGTGCTGGCCACGCTGGGTGGTATCGTAGAGCTTCACGTCCCGCGCCGTCAGGCCATCCACCGGGTCCAGGGTGAGGCGTCCGATTTCCGCCCGCAGGCCATGCTTCGCCAATTCCTTGGCAATCAGGCCGCGCCATTTCCCCGTGAAGCCCTGGTCCCACACGTAAAACCCCAGCCACACGGCTCCCCCGGCCAGGATCAACCCGGTCCACATTGTCAGCCGGCGTCGTGTCCAGGGAGTCATGTGCCGGCACCCTGCACCCTTCCGGACATTTTTCAATTTTCAATCCCAGCCCCGGTTACGGTCTTGTCCCCCAGGCAAAATGCCTGTAGCGCTGAGGCGTGCGCGACCTCACTCCCCGACAAACCCTCTGCATCCTGACAGGATTGAATCTGTTCAATTATTTTGACAGATATGTGCTCTCTGCGGTGCTGCCCTCCCTCCAGGCGGACCTGCAGCTGGATGACGCCAAGGCCGGTCAATTGGCCACGATCTTCATGCTCGGCTACTTCGTCACTTCGCCCCTGTTCGGCTGGCTGGGAGACCGGGCCCCGCGCAAATGGCTCATCGCGGGAGGCATCCTGATTTGGAGTTCCGCCACCGTCATGACGGGATTTGCCGGCACCCTGGCCATCCTGCTTTTCTGGCGGGCCATGGTGGGCGTGGGGGAGGCCAGCTACGCCACCGTCAGTCCGGCCTGGCTATCCGATGTCTATCCCCCCGAAAAGCGCAACAATGCCCTGACGATTTTTTACACCGCCATCCCCATCGGGGCCGCCCTGGGCAGCGTCATCGGCGGACGCATCGCGGCGGAATCCGGCTGGCGGCACGCCTTCATCTGGGCCGGAGCCCCCGGCCTGCTCCTGGCGCTGATGCTGTTGCCCTTCAAGGAACCGGCCCGGAGCGCCGCGCCGGATGGCAGCCACCAGCTCCCAGGATGGAAGGATGTGCTGGCCCTCTTCAAGCGGCGCGATTACAACCTCAGCGTCTGGGGCTATACCGCCTACACCTTTTCGCTGGGGGCCATGGCCCACTGGGGACCCAGCTTCCTTCACCGGGCCTATGGACTGGAACTCAAACAGGCCTCGGATTTCTTCGGTTATGTGCTGGTAGGGGCGGGTTTGGCCGGCACCATGCTGGGGGGCCTGGCCGCCACCGCATGGCAAAAACGCCACCGCAGCGGCTACGCCGGCACCCTCGCCCTTTCCATGTTATTGGGAGCGCCCGCCGCATGGATCGCCTTCTCCTCTCCTGACAAAACCACCGGCATGACCGCCTTGGCCATCTCCATGTTCTGCTGCTTCCTCGGCACCGGACCGATCAACACCCTGATCCTCGAATCCGCCCCTGCCGCCCTGCGGGCCAGCGCCATGGCCGGATCCATCTTCATGATCCACCTTTTCGGCGATCTCTGGTCCCCCAGCATCGTGGGAGCCCTGTCCGTTTCCTGGAATGATCTGTCCCGGGCCCTGCTGCTCCTGCCTGCGGTGCTCTGCCTCGCGGGCGTGCTCTGGGGCACCCTAGCCTGGCTGCAACACCGGTCCCCGGCCCCGGCCGGACCCGCCGCCTGATGCCCCGTTATGACACCCCTTTCCCCTGCCGTTTTGCCCTGTTCATGATCGCCGCTATCATTCCCGCCCGCTATGGCTCCACCCGCTTTCCTGGCAAGCCCCTGCACCAGATCGCCGGACAATCCCTTATCGAGCGCACCTGGCGGCGCTGCATTGCCTGCCCGGCCCTTGGGCGGGTGCTCATCGCCACGGACGACGCCCGCATCATGGAAGCCGCCGCCGCCTTTGGCGCGGAAGCGGTCTTCACTTCCCCGGACCATCCCAGTGGCACGGACCGCCTTGCCGAAGCCGCCGCCTTGGTTCCGGAGGCCACCCATCTGATCAACGTCCAGGGCGACGAACCCCTCATCTCCCCGGCCCTGATCGGTGAACTCGCGGCCCGCCTCGCGGCTGATCCCGGCATTCACATGATCACCGCCGTCCATCCCCTCCATGATCCAGCGCTCCAGCAGGACCCCAATGTGGTCAAGGCCGTGCTGGATGTCACCGGCCGCGCCCTCTACTTCAGCCGCAGCCCCCTGCCCTATCAAAGAACACCCCAGCCAGGATTCCCCCTCTACCGGCACATGGGAATTTATGGTTATAGTCAGGCCTTCCTCCGGCAATTTGTTGCCTGGCCGCCTTCCCCGCTCGAACTCACCGAAGGTCTGGAGCAGCTCCGCGCTTTGGAAAATGGGGCAGCCATCCACTGCGTCATCACATGGCATGACAGCCCTGGCATTGATACTCCGGAGCAGGCGGCGGCGATGGAGGAACATCTGCGGCAGCCCCCAGCGCCCCCGGCCTGAGCCCTCCGCAAGCGGGATGCAAGCTTATTTTACGGCCTGCCAGCGGCCAAAAAAATCGTCCCTATCCCACTTTTTTTCCACTGGCGCCCCCCTCTGATGCAGGAGAGGCTACGCGCCTTATGACAGACAACAGCGACGCCCCGGCCCCTGGCACGGAGCCATCAGGTGCAGGTGAGCCCCCGAGTGAACCCCACAGTAGTGGCCAGCATCGCGGCCTTCACAAGCTTTCCAATACTACCCTGGTCATCGCCGCTCTCGGGGTGGTTTTCGGCGATATCGGCACCAGCCCGATCTACACCCTGAAGGAATGTTTCAGCCCCGCCAGCCATCACCACATGGCAGTCACGGAAGGCCACGTGCTGGGCGTCGTCTCCCTGATCCTCTGGTCCCTCATCCTGCTCATTTGCGTCAAATACCTCGTCTATATTCTCCGTGCTGACAACAAAGGCGAAGGCGGCGTGCTTTCCCTGATGGTGCTGGCCGCCCACGGCATGGTGGAATCCCGGCGCCGGCGGATCATTATCATTCTCGGCCTGTTCGGGGCCGCCCTTTTATTTGGCGATGGCATCATCACCCCCGCCATTTCCGTGCTCAGCGCGATCGAAGGCCTCAAGGATAACGGGCTGATGGGCAAGGCCCCGGCGGATGCCGCCGCCGCCCTGATCTGGAATCAACACCAGGAATGGCTCACCATGGGCATCACCGCCGTCATCCTGATCGGGCTCTTCTCGGTGCAGTTCCTCGGCACGGACAAGGTAGGGCGATTCTTCGGCCCGCTCACCGCCCTTTGGTTTACCTGCCTGGGGGTGCTGGGCTTCTCCCATCTCATCCAGGAGCCGACGATTCTCCGGGCCTTCAATCCGTGGCATGGCTGGCATTTTCTGATTCATGGGGGCCACGCCGCCTTTGTCATTCTCGGCAGTGTTTTCCTCGCAGTGACCGGGGGAGAAGCCCTGTATGCCGACATGGGGCATTTCGGCAAGAGTCCCATCCGCCGCGCCTGGTTCACCCTCGTCTTTCCCTCCCTGGCCCTCAACTACCTCGGCCAGGGAGCCCTGCTGCTGAAAAACCCCGGGGCTGCCATCTCGCCGCTGTTCCAAATGGCTCCCCCATGGGCCACGCTGCCCCTCGTGCTGCTGGCCACCGCCGCCACCGTGATCGCCTCCCAGGCTCTCATCACCGGCACCTATTCCCTGACGCTCAGTGCGGTGCAACTGGGCTACCTGCCGCGTCTCAGCATCCGGCACACCTCCGAGCATGCCCGGGGCCAAATCTACATTCCGCTGGTCAATTGGATGCTGATGTTTGCCTGTCTCGCCCTCGTCTTCGCCTTCCGCACCTCGTCCAATCTGGCCGCAGCCTATGGGGTCGCGGTCACCATGACCATGTTCATCACCACGGTGATCTTTTACTTCGTCGCCCGCCACCTCTGGCATTGGTCAGCGTTCAAAGCCCTGTTCCTCTGCACCGTCTTTGGATTGATCGAACTCGGTTTCCTCAGCGCCAACCTCGCCAAATTCTTCCACGGCGGTTGGTTCCCCATCGCCGCCGGAGCCATCATCTTCACCCTCATGACCACCTGGGCCACCGGGCGGCGGCTGGTGCGCGAGCGCCTCGAATCCTCGGCCATTTCCCAGGACCTGCTCGTCGAAAGCCTGCTCCGCCGCCCCCCCGTCAGCGTGCCCGGCACCGCCATCTTCCTGACCAGCACCCGCGGTCGTTCCCCCGTCGCCCTGCTGCACAGTCTGAAGCACTACGGTGCCATCCATCAGCGGGTCATTTTCCTCACCCTCGAAGTGCAGGACGACCCCTGGGTGCCCCCCAGCAAGCGCGTCGAAGTCGAATCCCTCGGCCACGGCTATTGGCGCGTCACCGGCCGTTTCGGATTCATGCAGAAGCCGCATGTTCCGCGCTTCATGCGCCTGTGTGCCACCCACGGGCTCGAAGTCGACCCCGACCGCGCCACCTTCTTCATCGGCCGCGAAATCATCCTGCCCAGTGCCAATCCCGGCATGGTCCGCTGGCGCGAGCACCTCTTTGCCCTGGCCTGCCGTCTCGCCCAGCAACCCGCCACCTTCTTCCAAATCCCGGTAGGACGCGTCATCGAACTGGGCCAACAGGTGGAAATCTAATCCCAAGCCGCGCTCCCCAAGTCAGGCCAGCCTAGCCGGGCTCCGGCGTGGGGCCTGGTGCCCCTTGCCGGCTGCCGGCGGAGCGCCGCTCGGAAGCACCCCGCACAAACTCCAAATAGTCCCTGACGTAATCCTGCGGATCATAGTGGTGCGAGGCAAAGACCACGAGGACGGAATCGTCCGTGTGATCGTATTCCGCCGCCCAGACCATGGGCGGCACGAGGACGCCCAGCCGGGGATCGTCGAGACGGAACTGCGCGCGATGCAGCCCATCATCCACCATCACGGTGCAGGCGCCCTTCACACAGGTCAAAAACTGGGCGCATTCCCGGTGGGCGTGTTCGCCCCTGACATCGGATCCCGGCACCTGATAGGTGATGAAATACCGCAATGGCACAAAGGGCAGGCAGGTGCCGAATTCGCCGACGGTCAGTTTGCCCCGGTGGTCCTCATAAAGCGGCAGCCGGTAAAGCTGCACACCCTCCACCGTGGTAGGTTCCACCGCAAGTTGGCGCCCGCCTGTGAAAGCAACCTCGCTCACCGGCCCGCCTCCTGGCATATTTCCGGCAGGTGCTGCACCGTCTCCCGCACGAGGGATTGTGGTTTGCCGGCGAGCGTCATATAGGCGCGGCCCACATATTCCCCGAGCAGGCCCAGGATCAGGAGTTGGCTGCCGGAAAAAATGGAAATGGCCGCCATCAGCGACGCCCAGCCCTCCTGCACCGGGGTCCCGAGCCACTTTTCCACCAACACCACCACCACCATCAGGACCCCAAACCCGCACAGCACCAGCCCCAGCACACTGGCAAGACGCAGCGGCATGATGCTGAAGTTGAAAAACATGTTCATCCAAAGCCGGACGAGCTTCCGCAGAGTATATCCGCTTTCCCCATCCTCCCGGCGGGAGTGGGCGACTTCGAGGCGTTCGATGCGGTTGGTCGCGCCTAATATAAGTCCATCAATGTAAGGAAACGGCCCCTGGTAGTCCACAATGCGCCGGACCAGATCCTGGTGCAGGCAACGGAAGCTGGACAAATACAATTCCGGAGGCTTGCTGAGAAGAAAAGTCGCTGCGGCATTGGTCATCCGGCTGCCCAGATTGCGGAACCAGTGGTGCTTCTTTTCGGCATAGTAGGAATAGACGACTTCTGCTCCGGTCGCCTCCGCCTCTGCCAACAGCTTCAGGGCCTCGGCGGGCGGATTCTGCAAATCATCGTCGAGCGTGATCACGTAATCACCATCCGCCCGGCGCAGACCTTCCAGCACGGCATTGTGTTCCCCGAAATTCCGCGCCAGGTCCACGAGGGTGACGCCAAAGGGCAAGCCAGGCAGCAAAGCCTTCACGCGGTCCCCGGTGCCGTCGGTGCTGCCATCATTGACCAGCACCAGATTGAATCCGCCTGCCACCTGCAGGCCCCGGAAGGCATCGAACAGGTTCCCCATCCCGCTGCCGGTAAAATACAGCGGGATCACAAAGGTCACTCGGGGAGCAGCAGGCACAGGCAGATTCGAATCGTGTGATGGGGAACGTCTTGGAGAAATGACTTTTGAGGGCAGGGAGGCATCGCTGCCAGCCCAAAATCAGGGATTTCAGGCCTCCCCGGACCATGCGGCAATCGTTTCGATGACCAGATCCACGGCGGCATCGCTCAGCCAGGGATGCAGTGGCAAGGTCAAAATCCCGCGAACCGCCTTTTCGGTTTCCTCCAGGCCCGGGGAGTGGGAGAGGAATCGCGCGTAGCCCGGCTGCTGGTGCACGGCGGCTGGATAGTGCAGGGCCACCGGAATGCCCCGGCCAAGGAGGAAGGCCATCAGGGCGTCCCGCTGCGGGCAGCGGATCACGTGCAGGTGGAAGGCATGGGTCCGGTCCTCCCGCACGATGGGCAAGTGCACCAGGGGATGCCCGGCCAGCCCCTCCCGGTAGCGCGCCGCCAGGGCCTGACGGCGGGCTACACTTTCGGCCAGACTGGCCAGCTTGATCCTCAAAATGGCAGCCTGCAGCTCATCCAGCCGGCTGTTCACCCCTTCCACCGCGCTGATATACCGTTCCCTCCAGCCATACTGCCGGATCTCGCGGATGCGGGCCGCCAGGGCGGGATCATTTGTGGTGATGGCCCCGGCATCGCCGATGGCTCCGAGGTTTTTCGTGGGATAAAAACTAAAGGCCGCTCCCCGGCCGAGGGAGCCCACCCGCTGCCCCTGCCAGGTCGCCCCGTGGGACTGGGCACCATCCTCCAGCAGGATCAGTCCGTGATTTTCACAGACCGCTGACAAACCAGTCCAATCCACGGGATGTCCATAAATGTGAACTGCCAGCACCGCCTTCAGCCGCCCGCCGGCGGGACCCCGCAGGGCCTCTTCCAGGCTGTCCGGACGGATTGTAAAAGTGGCCGGATCCAGGTCCAGGTAGACGGGATCCGCTCCGGTGCGGCGGATCGCGGAAACACTCGCCACTGCCGTATGCGAAGGCACGGCTACAGCGTCCCCGGGCCCGATGCCCAGTCCCAGAAGCAGCAATTCGATCGCATCTGTGCCATTGGCTACTCCGATTGCCTGTTCCACCCCGCACCAGGCCGCCCACTCCTTTTCAAAAGCCTCCACCTCCCCTCCCAGGATGTAATGCCCGCGCTGCAGGACGCCGCTCACCGCCACACCGATCTCCGATTCGCGACGGCAGTAGTCCTCCAAAGGATAGGGGGTAAACAATGATGCGTTAACTTCCATAAAAGGAGCAACCTCTCCTCTCCGCTGGCTCCGCAAGCAACCCCATTCCTCCATCATAAAGCTGGCGGGTTCCCGCTTTACCTTCGCGGATTTTGCCACTTGCTGGACGGGATGAAACACCTCCGGCAAATGATCCAGCTCCTGGCCCAATGCCTGGTGCACCTGACGGAACGGATCCCTGGCGTCAAAAGCATCTGGAATTTCATCTCCGCCTTCAGCGATGCCTGGTCAGATGACCGCCTGCCCCGCCAGAGCGCGGCCATTGCTTATTTTGCCCTCTTCTCCCTGGCTCCGCTGCTGCTGCTGGCTACCACCATCATCGCCCGCGTGCTTGGGCCGCAGGCGGTGGAGGGGCAGCTGCATGTGCAACTGTCAGGATTTATGGGCGAGCAGGCCGCCAGCGCACTGGAACAGCTCGTCAAAGGCGTCACCCTGTCCAAAGGCGATAACACCTCCGCCGCCATCATCGGAGCTGCCACGCTCATTTACGGGGCCACCGGGGTATTTGTGGAATTGAAGGACTCCCTGAATCTCATCTGGGGCCTGCGCCGCCGGGAGGGACGCAGCGTGGTGCTTTTTCTGAAGGACCGGCTGCTCTCCTTTGCCATGGTCCTGATCACCGGGGCGCTGCTGCTCGCCTCGGTGCTGGTTTCCGGCACCTTTGCCCTGCTCCGGGGCTGGCTGGCCCACGGGATCACGGTGCCCGTGGAAGCCTGGGCGCTGCTGGCTTTTGGCATCGCCTTTGCCATGGAAACTCTGCTCTTTGCCATTATTTTCAAAGTTCTGCCTGACCTGAAATTTCCGTGGAAGGATGTCTGGATCGGTGCCCTCGTCACCGCATTGTTGTTTGAAGCGGGGAAATTCGGCCTGGGCTGGTATCTGGGCCAGACCAGCACCCTCAGCACCTTTGGCGCGGCGGGTTCCGTGGTGCTGCTCCTCATTTGGGTCTATTACTCCTCCCTGATCGTGCTCACCGGGGCCGAATTCATCGAGATCAACCAACGTCTCCGCGGCATGCCCCACGGGCGGAAACCTTCGCTGACGGACAACATGGAGACGGAAGTGGTGCTTTGACGCCAGGGGCTTCGTGATAAGACATGGTGCCGGCCCTGGGTCTGGTAGCGGGCCACATGACTCCGACAACCACGCCAGACCCTCCCCCGATACCAGGCCTACCAGCTCAGCCACGCGGGGTTGAGGACGGTGAATCGCTTGTGTGAACTAGTATGTTGATCAACCTAATCTCAACAGCACCGTAACCCATTAATCGGTCATACGGCCTGGAACAGTCTGCGATGAATGGGGTTGGTTCTTCACGAATCAATGAAAGCTTCCGGTCATCATAGAACGAAAGCCATCCAAATAGAGCACTTTAAGGAGGCGGCGCGATTTGTTGGTGAACACGAAGAGGGCTCCACTGCGGATGTCCTCCTTGAGCTTTTCGCCGACCAGCGCCAGCAGGCCATTGTGCCCGCGCCGCATATCGCAGGGTTCCATGGCCACGAAAACTTTGAGGCTGCCGGTAAAACTTAACATGACGGTGCAGGCCGGAGATGGGAAGCACGGGGCGCGGCATCTGCCGTCATGGCCCGGAGCAACTGCGCCGCCCACGCCACCTGACCGGCGGCGGTGATTTCCATGCGCACGCCGCCGGGCAGGTGCAGCTGCAGGGCACCTGCCATGGACTCCGGTCCGGAGCCACCGGAGGTCCTCTCCGATACCACCGCTTCCCACCATTGCAGTGGCGCACCAGCACCGCCTGCCGGATGGTCCGGAGGCGGGCCCGGATGCCCCTCCCTGCCAGCATGAGTCATGAGTCGCCGGCGCTTGCGTTGCTGCACCCAGTTGGCAAAACTGGGATACTTCACCCCATGCAGGGCGGCGAATTTCATGCCGGAAAGTCCACTGCGCTCGAATGCATCGAGCAAGGCTTCCCGCTGGGCCAACGGGGTGCGCACCCGCCCAAGGCCATCGGTCTTCAGGATATTTGATTCCGGGATCGTAGATGTCATAGGCCATACCTATGACACTTACGCTATCCTCTGACTAGAGGTCGCCGGCGTGACGCTTACAACACCTGGGCTGGGTCCACTGCTGGAAGTCCAGGACAGCGACAACCCCGTCTGCCGGCCCGTGGTGCCAGTATGGGGACGCCCCAGGGTGATGGTTTCGCCCCCGGCGGTAGTGGCCTCCGAGGTGACGATGCCATCCGCCCGGCTTTGATAGGTGGTGATGCGGTTGGCGGTGAAGCTATTATTTATTCGCCCCGGCGGTGCCTTCGGAATGGGTGGCCATCTGGACCGAGCACCTTCAGTGGAACATCTAACAACAAACCCCTCCGGACGATGCGGCACCCGCACCAGCAAATGGAAGTGATTTTCCATGATGCAGCCAAGCGCGGTGGCTACCCGCGAGACAGACAGCCGTAGGCTGCCCGCAGGATGGAACGGCCGTGAGGTGGTCATCCCATCATTGCGTGAGCACCTCCACTCCGCTCACATCCTCATAGGCCCGCACCCTCTTGAGCAACAGGTCCTTGCCCTCGGTATCCAGCAGATATTTCCGGTCATAAATCCGGTTCACGACATGAAAGCAGCCCGCTTGGGACTGGTCAATGAGAAAGGGACGGGCTATTTTGCAGTTTGCAGGGAATCAATAGCAGGCGCAGTTTGGATTTCAATAATGCTCGGAACACGAAACAGATGTGACATTCGATGAATCAAGTTTAGTTGTCGCAAAAAAAACAATTCTTCCATCTGAATCCCAAACATAGCTTGTAAATCCATCTATGGTCTGAAACCAACTATAGCTACCAAGTCGATATATAACATCTTCTATTCGCAGGTTCTCGTTTTTTCTCCATTCTTGTTCTGCATTAATGAAAGTAGCATCCAAGTTTATTTTTTTCCGGACTTCGACTGACTTGGCTGGTGCAGGTTTTGACCGACAGCCGGTAGCCCAGAACAAAAGAACTACTACCGATAAAAAAAGTTGGTGCGTCTTCATAATGGAAATCTCATTTTGTTGGGATCACCATAAGGAAGCGGCCTGGAAGGTAGTTTTTGCTCCGCTCGTATAGCATTTTCTACTTTTACGGCAGACCGTTCGTGAACGGGAATGTAAGTTTTGTTCGGAGGAGGACCTTCTACATACACTGGACGATAAGCCGTCCCATCGTTAATGTCGCTGACGTGCCCGAGTTCATGCGCAATACCAATAGATGGATCCAAAGGTTTCCAAGGGAAGTTGGGCCCCGCCCTTTCTTCAATCTTTTGATCAGGGTCTATAAACATATTTGACCCCGAGCCAGCGCCTGGCTTTCCATCAGGCAGGCTATTTGACGGCTCTTCCTCGTAGGTAGCGTCGTGGAGATCTTGGGCATTTGTAACAGGATGGTGATTATTGGCATCAGCTCCAAACGGAGAAATATTATTAGTATGGCTGCTGTCAATTGCTTTTTTTAATAAGTCACATCCTTTGGGGCAATTCTTGTTAACGACCACTGGATTAATTGTGACTTTTCCTTGCGTGTCGATTTCAGCTCCGGGACATATCTTTTGTAGTAATTTCGCAATTTTAGCTTTGTAAGCAGCATCTCCATTAACATTTAGCACCATGCCCAAAACATCAACAAAATTCACCCCATCATTCCTCACCATTGCATACAGGTTCGTCCCACCCTTCTCCCCAATCGGATCCCGGTTGATCCAGCGTCCATTGGCCGGGTCGTAGAACCGGTAACCGTAGTAGTTGAACCCGGTTTCGCCGTCAGTGAATTTGGTGCTGAAGTGGAACGGGAACGAGTCGGGGTTCAGGCCGGCGACGAGGGTGCTGCTGCGGGTTTCCTTGCCGAAGGCGTCGTAGTCGTAAACGAACTCGCTGCGGAAGTAGGGGCCGGGGCTTTCGCCGGCGGAGTAAGACATGCCGAGGCGGGTGACGCTGGTGACATTGCCCATGGGGTCCATGCCGGGGACGTGGATGCCGCCGCCATTGGCTCCGGTAAAGTAGTTGGCGAGAACGAGACCACGCACTCCTCCAGCGGCCTGCCAGTCCCGCCGGGCAAAGGGTTGGCTGCCAAGATCCGGAGCCCAGACGTAGCTGGCGATGGCGGATTGGGGACGGCCTTGGGTTGCGCCAGCGGCAGGATTGAGTTTGACGCTCAGGACCATATTCCAGCCATCATAGACATAAGCTTCCCAGACGGCAATGGTGGAGACACCCTCCGTGACTTTTTTGCGGATGCGCCGCGACAGGCCATCGTAAGCAAATTCAATCACCTTAGCGGGCACGTTGACGGCGACGAGGGGCGGGGACGCATTCTGAACGAAGGCGATGCTTTCCATTTTAATAAGGCGGTCTGCGGCGTCCCAGGTGTAGGTCCAGCGGCCGTCCGTCTTGAGGTTGCCATCCGCATCGTAAGTCAGGGTCTCCGTGGGAGGAGCCACATATTGCACCGGATCATCTACGGTAAGCTGAGTGCCATTTTGGGTGATGGTGACGGGTTGATAAAGATCCACCGTGCCTCCAGTAAATCCTGCGGGGGCAGTGTTCGGCATTTCCGCGCGGAAAATGGTGCCAGTGCCTCCGGGCTGGTAGCCGGAGGTCGCCGTAGCGGTAGGGGTGGCGATGGCAACCCCATTCACCGCAATGGTGGCACCCGAAGTGCGGGTGCCGCAGACGCCCCCCAGCAGACGCCTGCCTTTGCACCGTCCAGCCCTCGCCGCTCACTCCCTTGGATAGATTCACGCCCCAAAACTCACCCGAAAGGTTATTAAAATTGATCTGATATAGCTGTGCCTCCTCTAGAGATCCAATCTGCGGCAAATTACTTGGTAATTTCCATTCTGGATGGCAAACTGTTTTCGAGTGACGGAGACGGGTTGATTGAGATCGACGGTGTCGCCGGTGGATCCTGCAGGGGCGGTTTAGCTGGAGACGGCGATGTTGGGAGCGGTATAGCCGGAGACGGCGGTGTAGGAGGTGTATCTGGAATATGCGGCGTAAGCGTTGGGCCAGAGTCCAAGTGAACATCAATCCCTGAATTGTGGTGGCTAAAGACCACCACACGATTCCAACCTAATTTCTGCAAATCATCATTTAACTTTACTACCTCATCATGACCCGGATCTTCACTAATAGAACATTCAATTAGGACTAGTGATTTTTCGCTAATCTGTTTCAGCAAACCAGCCTCCGTGAGCCAATTTAGCAAAACTTCTTTATTGGCTCCATTTTTTAGCCCTATCGAAAAAAGCCCTCCACGGACACGGTAAACCTTACAGTTAGAGGATGCGGTCAGGGATTTGAAACGTTTGATGAGATCCATATCATTGGTATAATTGTAGAATCTCGTGTCAAATTGTCCGTCATTTGCAAACGCTGGAAAAATTATGACGAAAAATATGAAGGCTATATTGCGCTTAAATTTATTCATGGTCTTTTACAGCAACAGTGTTTATCAACGATCCGTTTTTCTTCAAAGTAATCCGGGTCGTCCGATGAGGGGGTCCAAGTTTGATGTTTAACATCTTGGTGGGAGGTTCGGCCTGAGTGAGAATCAAAACTATTACTGTTAACATCACCGCCTATTCCGTGGAAATCAAGACCAGCGCCTTTATAGCTGGATGCAGGCAAGTCTTCTCCAGCGCTATCTTTTCCATCGAAACTGTCGAATTCTTCCGCTATATCTGGCCCAGACGTCTTCGTTTCTTTTTTAGTGTAAACGTAAATCATCATATATCGACTTCCCGTCCCGCAGTGGCACTTGCAGTCGCGAGCACTAACTCCTTGGGTGCAGTTCCAACCCTCTCGCTTGACTCTGTCTATGATAGATTCATCCGGTTTGGGCTGTATCTCGTGTGGGTGTCCGCAAGCATTGCCAACGCAATTTTGAATTTTGGAATCCTCCTCTTCAAGGCCCAATCGATCCCTCCTCCCCACTGGATCATTCCCCACCATCCCATAAAGATTCACCCCACCCCGCTCTCCAATCGGATCCCGATTGAGCCAGCGTCCGTTGGCCGGATCGTAGAACCGGTAACCGTAGTAGTTGAACCCGGATTCGGGGTCGGTGAACTTGGTGCTGAAGTGGAACGGGAACGAGTCGGGGTTCAGGCCGGCGACGAGGGTGCTGCTGCGGGTTTCCTTGCCGAAGGCGTCGTAGTCGTAAACGAACTCGCTGCGGAAATACGGGCCGGGGCTTTCGCCGGCGGAGTAGGACATGCCGAGGCGGGTGACGCTGGAGACATTGCCCATGGGGTCCATACCGGGGACGTGCAGGCCACCGCCATTGGCACCGGTGAAGTAGTTGGCGAGGACGAGACCACGCACTCCTCCAGCCTTTTGCCAGTCCCGCCGCGCAAAGGGCTGGCTGCCCAGATCCGGAGCCCAGACGTTGCTGGCGATGGCGGATTGGGGCCGGCCCTGGGTTGCGCCAGCGGCAGGATTGAGTTTGACGCTCAGGACCATATTCCAGCCATCATAGACATAAGCTTCCCAGACGGCAATGGTGGAGGAGCCGCCGGAAGGCGTTTCCGTGACTTTTTTGCGGATGCGCCGCGAAAGGCCATCGTAAGCAAATTCAATCACCTTGGCGGGCACGTTGACGGCGACGAGGGGCGGGGACGCATTCTGGATGAAGGCGATGCTTTCCATTTTGATCAAACGGTCTGCGGCGTCCCAGGTGTAGGTCCAGCGGCCGTCCGTCTTGAGGTTGCCATCCGCATCGTAAGTCAGGGTCTCCGTGGGCGGGGCCACATATTGCACCGGATCATCCACCGTGAGCTGGGTGCCGTTTTGGGTGATGGTGACGGGTTGGTAAAGATCCACCGTGCCTCCGGTAAATCCTGCGGGGGCCGTGTTCGCCACTTCTGCCCGGAAAATAGTGCCAGTGCCTCC
>CAMDJM010000034.1 GCA_945900785.1 Akkermansia muciniphila | reverse complement strand
TCACTCCGGAAGACGTGCTGCGTCAGATGGATCAGCGTCATCGAAAACGGCAGGCCTCCATCGACTCCGCCTACACCAGGCAAGCTCCTTGGGAGGAGCCACCGGAGGAAATGCGCTGACCGTTATGGTATTTACCAAAGCAGAACTACTGTCTGTCCGCGATTGATCGTGTAGCTGAAAAACGTTTGACTGAGACCGATGGAAGGTGTGGGGATGACGAAATACGCTCCTGGTTGCGAGGCTTGCGCGGTCGAAACAATCCCACCGCCTCCGGGCGTGCCAGCGGAGACATCGAGGTGCGCAGAGGCGCTGGTGTTACCCGTAAAGCTTACGTTCGAGCCGCGCAGAATGATGGTTCCGCCCGCCCCGCCGCCGCCACCAGCACCGTCTCCTCCATCGCCGCCGCGGCCGCCTTCACCCCCATTGCCTCCGCGCCCGCCTGATCCAGTGGGAATTCCACTGGTGTTGGATCCAGGCGTGCCGGCTTTCCCGGTCGGGTCCACAGTGTATTCCGGATGGCCCGGCATGACGACTGTGGATGCCAGGCCAGCCTGGGGATCGCCACCCGTGGCCCCGTTGCCACCGCGCGCCGTCAGGGTGCCGCCCACAACGATGTTTCCTGTGGCGGAAATTTCAAACGCTCCGCCACCCGACCCACCTGCGCCTCCGGTGCCGCCCGCACCACCCGCACCACCGAATTTCCCTTGTCCGCCAGCCCCGCCAGCCCCTCCAATGCCGATGGTCGAGCCACCCCCGCCGCCGCCGCCGCCGCCCGCGCCACCGGGGGCTCCCGCTGCGCCACCAGAGCCTGCACCGCCCGCGCCACCGCCGTGACCACCACGCAGCACGGGGGCAGCCGGATCATTCAGCGCGTATCTGCCGCCGCCGCCGCGGAAACCAGGCGCGCCATTGCCCGTTCCGTTATGGTTGGCATCCGCGCCCTTGGCACCGTCAGCACCCGGGTCGCCATTCGAGAGCAGACCGCCCCCGCCGCCGGGTTGGCCGCCCGCGCCCCATTCCGTGGTGTAAAGAATACAGGACGGAGGCAGGGAAGGCACACAAACCGTCTCGAAAACGCCGGTCATGCCGCCACCCGGTGCCGGAGCAGGATTGTTCCAACCCACGGAACCAGCCGCACCATTTGCCTTGATGAAACCTGGCAAATTCGACTGCAGCGTCGGCACGGCACCACCGTAGCCGTAAACCAAATGAATGGGATCGGACCACAGCCGCTCGTCCTGATCCGGGCCCACCGCGCCTTGGCTGGCGCCGACCGTGCCGGAGCCGATGCCCGGCTGGCCCTTCACTCCGGCCGTGCCATTTTGCAGACCGCCCGCTCCGCCCGTTCCGGGCCGTGGCAGCACGAAGGCGTGCCCGTTCTGCTGGATCAGGATCTCCCAGCGCGACAGCGGGTGGGGAACGGAGAGCGTGTTATTGAAATAGTGATAGTGCACCGTCATCGGCGTGCCCCCACTGCCCCCCGGCGTGGTCGGCGCACCATTTCCGCCGCCCGCCACGCCGCCGGAGAGCGAGGGATTCGCGTTGAACGTGGCCCCCGTGGGAATGTTCACATCGCCATTCACCAGAATGCGCACCGGCTTCGGTCCCATGAAAGTCACGAGGTCCGCAGCGTCGAAATTCAGGCTGTTACCAAAGGAAAATTCCACGGCGTCGGACTTCTCCACGACCTGATTAAGCACCACGCCCTCCACGAAACTAACCGGCACGCCATCCCCATCGGTGATGCGCTTGTTCAGCGAATCGAAACGATATTGCGCGGTGTCAGCAATGGCCGATGTCTGCCGCAGCGCCAGTCCGTAGAGGTGCCAACTGTAACCCGGCACCTGTTGCGCGATGGTGATCGTCCGGCTGGAGCCAGTGGCCTGGAAACTGTAATCCACGCGGATGCCGGCATTGTCGCCCAAGGCGTCCTGATTGATGCTCTTTGTGTCGCTGCCACTGGTAAACGTCACTGGCCGCGCACCCGTCGCGTCCCAACCCACACTCAGAAAACTCACCACATAAGTCGAACCCGGCGTGAGGCCTTGAAGCGTGACCGTGGCTGGATTTCCGCCCCAGATGAAATCCCGCGCCATCACCGCGCTGCCCGTTCCGGTGAGGGCCGTGAGCGTGTTGGTATCGTTGGGAAAGACCTGCGTCACGCCCGTCACGGCAAATTGCCCCACCACCGTGGGAGCCGCTGTCCCGATCCCTGGCACCACGCGGCCATTCACCAGAGTGCCCGTTGTAGAGCCGAAATGATAGGCCCATGTGCTGTTCGCCGCGATGCCCGACGAGGCGTCATCGCTCCAACTGGCGAGGGTGAAGGGATCGACCTGCGCGATGGAGAAATCGTCCACCAGCAGGGCACTGTCGGAACCCGCCGTGATCGTCTCATTGCGGATCTGCAGCGTGGCGGAGGCGGCGGTGGCCGTGAAATTTCCCACCACGAAGTAATATGCCGTAGCGCCGCCAACCGACGGACTGGCAGTGAACGGCACCGGCACCCCATTGGCAATGGCATACGTCGCGATCGGCGGTGTGTAAGCCCCGCGGCAATTGGCACGAAATTGCAGCCGATACGTCCTTCCCGCCGTCAGCCCGGTGATGGTCGTGGAAAGCGTGATTGAGCCGATGCCCGTGCTCTGAATAAAAGCCACATTCGACCCATTTGGCACCGCCCCGTTGTCCGCAAAGGGAGTGCCCCCCGCTGGATTCAGACCCGCCCGCCCGGTGTTCGACGCCGTCCAGCCAGTGATCGCGGTATTTCCTGAGACGTAGCCCGGAGCGACGTTGAAAGAGTTCGCCTCAAAGGAGGGATTCGGTATCGTCTGCGCCACTGCCTTAACGGTCAGCACTAGCATTATCGAAAATAGACGACCAAAGGAGACAGAAGGGACAATCATAGGGAACGCAGGTGTGATCTGGAAGGAATTAGCATGATTCTGGAAGGAATCTGCATTTTACAGGTGACGGCATGGTCGGGGCCGGGAAAGGGGAGCGTGGGCTGGGAGCTTGGGGGAGAGACGTGTGGGGGGGCAGGCTGAATTCTGCGTGAAGGCAGAGGAAATGCACCCTCCGCAGGCCTGTGAAGCGACCGTCCCGAAGGCAGAATAGGGAAAAGGGTTCGAGTCATGATGATATCCCAAGGAAGCAAAACATACCGCCCCCAACCGCCTTGCCAAGAATTTTTTGGCAGCGGATTCCTGCGCGGTTGCGGCGGGTGCTTCTGACCGGAGGATATGGCAGCTTGTTTCCAACAACATCCATGATTGTCTGCACCGAACAGGAAATGACCGCAGAAACCCTCCGGCGGCCTGGGAGCGTTATGTCCGCGTGAGCCACCAGGGGACACCGGTCCGTGAACTTGCTGAGACGTTTGCTTGCTTAACGGTGCCTGATGCCGCTAGAGTTGTTGTAATGTCTGACCCGGAAATTCTGATCCTACTTGAGCGCGAATTCGGCTCCGTGCCCCGGCCTGAAAAGTTCACCTGCAAGGACGGGGATCCAGAATGCATGGACCACGATGCAAAGCTGCATTCGTGGACGGCGGAGACACTGCAATTGAAGGACGTAACCAATATCTGCTATGATCCGTGGACCGAGTGTCTGCCTCAGGGAAAGGCTTATTTTCTGCCGGCCATGGCACGACTCGCATTGGAGCAAGCCCGGCCCTGCGATGATTGGTATGCGGGATGGCTAGGACATCGCTTGGGTTTCAATTCAGAACTATTTGAGTTTTGCAGCGCCAGCCAGCGGGGCGCTATTTTGGAATTTCTGGATCATTTACTTTCCTCGAGATCAGCCATCGCTGAGGAGGAATGCTGGCTGGTGGATTTAACCAAAGCGAGAGCACACTTAGAACTTGCGATTGGTGCAGCTGGGTTTGCGGACTGATTTTTCGCGGGCGGTCATGCGGGCGGCTACGACCCATTGGTCGAATTGTCCGCTGGTGAGACAGCCAAGGGCGAGAGCTGAGGTTTTCGTAGGACCCGGAAGGCAATCCGGGCTTTCATTTTCTTCAGTTCCTGCATTTCAACGGTCCGTTTGATGGGTGTCATCCGTGGCTGCGTCAGCATCCTTTCCAAGTTGATTTCTACCAGTAAGTCGTGTAATAGTCGACTTACTGGAGGAAATGAACCCACTTTTATCCCACCCACCACTTCCCCGTGATCAGCCGTTTGACTACGCAATGCTCACGGACCGGCTGCGCGGGTATGGGGCAGTGCGGGATAAGATCACGCGGCTGCTTGCCGGTGGTGAGGTGGTCAGGGTCAAAAAAGGGCTCTATGTGCCGGGTCGGGCAGTCGCGCTGCGGGAGGTGGACCCCTTGGTGCTCTCGGGCTTGGTGTCCGGGCCCTCGTGTGTGAGTTTTGAAAAGGCGCTGGAGCTGCACGGGCTGATCCCGGAGCGGGTGGTGGAGATCACCTGCGCCACCACCCAGCGGCGGCGGGAGTTCGAGACTCCCGTGGGGCGCTTCACCTATCTGCCCGTGCCCCTGGCGGTCTTCAGCGCGGAAGTGGAACGCCGGGAAGCAGCGGGTGGCCATTATTTTCTAGCCACCCCGGAGCGGGCCCTCAGCGACTACGCCGGCCGCGACCCGGGCTTGCAAAGGCTAAGCGACGTCGAGCCCTGGTTGCGGGAAAATCTGCGGATCACCAGCGGATCCCTCGCCCGTCTCAACACAACAACTATGACAGAACTGGCCCAGCTCTACCGCCGCCGCCCCGTAACCCTCCTCGCCCGCTGGCTGGCGAAAATGAACCCCGTTTCACCATGAGCACCCGCACCCAACAAACCAATAACTAATAACCAGTAACTGCCCCTACCCCCCACCCCCATGCTCCACAACCTCGATCCGCATCTCGCCCGCTTCACGCTGAACACTGCAGGCGACTACGAAAACGCGCTGAAGGAGATTGTGCAGGAACTGGCTTTGGTCGGCCTGTGGCGGGCGAAGTTCTTCGAGCACGCGGCTTTCTATGGAGGCACCGCACTGCGGCTCTTCCACGGCCTGCGCCGGTTTTCGGAGGATTTGGATTTCTCCCTGCTCGCGCCGCAGCCGGACTTCCGGCCCGATCCCTGGCTGGGAGCGGTGCGGGACGAACTGCAGGCCTACGGATTTCAGTTCTCCGTGGAGACCAAGGCCAAAGCGGTGCTCACCGCTATTGAGTCCGCCTTCATCAAGGGAGACACCCGGGTGAATCTTCTCCATATCGGCCTGCCGGACTGGCTGGCGGCCCGCATCCCGGCGCTGCAGCAGGTGCGGGTGAAACTGGAGATCGATACCCAACCGCCATCGGCCGCCGAAACAGAAGTGCGCACGCTTTTCATGCCCATCCCGCATCAGGTGCGGCTCTACGACCTGCCTTCGCTCATGGCCGGGAAGCTGCACGCCGTGCTCTGCCGGAAGTGGCAAAACCGGCTGAAGGGACGGGACTGGTATGACCTCGTGTGGTATGCGGGCCGCGGCATCCGCCCCCACCTTCCCCATCTCGCCGCCCGCATGGCCCAGACCGGACACTGGCCAGAAGGTAAGGTGATGTCATCAGCCGACCTGCACACGCTGTTGGAAGAGAGAATCGCCGCAGTGGACTTCGGAACCGCCGCAGACGATGTGCGGCCTTTCCTCAAGGATACTGCGGAACTGGCCCTGTGGAGTGCGGCGTTTTTCCGGGAAGTAGCGGGCAGGGTGACGGTCTGAACCGCCGCAGATCGGAAGAGGGTAAAAGGCCTACGGCCTACGGCCAAAAGCCTGGCCATCCTACCACGTATAGCTGCGGGTGCGGGTGCGGGGTGCGGGCGACGGGGATACTTCACCAACTTTCAATCCACGCCCTCCATGGGAGGCCTGTGACTCATTTTACGGCATTATCGTTTGGATTATTTAATTTAAATTTGCGTCAAAACCAGATGGGCCATTACTAATTTATCCGTCGCATCCAAGCAACCGGTGCACCAACAATTTTTCATCCCATCAACTGGAGTGTAATTATCCTTCTCAATAATTTCATCGTAAGCCGTAGGAAAATTTAACGTTTTCCGCTAAATCAAAACAGCCGAATTGGTATCTGCCGCATCGATTTGAGATAATGATATTTCTTGGTTATGCTCCCTGGACGTATAAAATGTATATGTCATATCATTGACCTTTTTGTGCACGTAGTTGGCGGTAACGGATTGGGGCCGGCCTTGCGTAGGGCCAGCGGCAGGATTGAGGTCCAATCTCAGGACCATATTCGACTTGCTATAGACATGAGCTTCACAGACCGCAATGGAGCAGACACCCTCCGGGACTTTTTTGCGGATACGGTGGGTGGCTTCACATATTGCACGGGGGGTAAGTGTCGGTGCCGGATGGAGGGTCGACATTCTGTCGACCTTGCTCTGGCTCGGATAAACGTGCGGACAGAATGTCCGCTCTCCTCAATGGCCTTTTTACGATTTTTCGGCTGCGGGGTCCGGGCGCTTCATGCGCAGGGCGGGGGCGGCGGCGAGGAGGGTGCGGGTGTAAGGATCCTGCGGGGCGGACATGAGGGGCTCGGTTTCGCCGAGTTCGACGATTTTTCCGCGATGCATGACCGCGACGCGGTCGGCGAGGTAGCGGACGACGGAGAGATCGTGGGAGACGAAGAGCATGGTCAGCTGCAGTTCCCGGCTGAGCTTTTGGAGGAGATTGATGATCTGGGACTGGATGCTGACATCCAGCGCGGAGACGGGTTCATCCGCGATGAGCAAGCGGGGCTCCGGCCCGAGGGCGCGGGCGATGGCGATGCGCTGCCGCTGGCCGCCGGAGAATTCGTGAGGGTATTTCAGGGCGGCCGAGGCATCCAGGCCGACGCGCTCGAGGAGTTGGCTGACGAGAGGCCAGGCGGCGGCTTTTTCCAGGTGGCCAGCGCGGGCGGCGATGGCTTCGGCGAGGGTGCTGAAGATGGTTAGGCGTGGATTCAGGGAGGCGTAGGGGTCCTGGAAGACCATCTGGAAATTCAGCCGGGCAGTGCGGAGTTGTGAGGAACTGAGCAGGGAGAGGTCCTGCCCTTCCAGCACGATGCGCCCGCTGGTGAGGGGCTGGAGCTGCATGATGGCGCGGGAGAGGGTGCTTTTCCCACACCCGGATTCGCCGACGAGGCCGAGGATTTCGCCCTTGGCGAGGGTGAGGCTGACGCCGTCCACGGCTTTGTTATCCGGGGCTCCGCGGCGGCCGGGGAAGTGGACACCGGCGTTTTCGATTTTCAGAAAGTCGTTCATAGCGGGAGCCCTCCTTCCACACAGCCGGGGCAGGCTTGGACCCAATGGCCGGAGGCGATTTCAAGAAGGGGTGGTTTTTTCGTGGTCAGGCAAAGGGCCTGCCGGTCCGGGATCTGGCGGGCGCGGAAGGCGCAGCCGTCAGGTAATTGGCTGAGGTCCGGCGGCAGGCCGGGAATGGTGTAGAGCGGCTCGCCTTTCTTTTGCAGCGCGGGAATGGAACGCATCAGCGCCCGGGTGTAGGCGTGGCGGGGATGGGCGAAGAGATCCGCCGCGCTGGCCGATTCCACGAGACGGCCGGCATACATGACATTGACCACATCGCAGATTTCGTGAACCACCGCGAGGTCGTGGGTGATGAAGACGACTGCAATGCCGAGGCGTTTTTGCAGGTCCTTGATGAGGTCCAGGACCTGCTGCTGGATGGTGACGTCCAGGGCGGTGGTGGGCTCGTCGGCAATAAGGAGTTGGGGCCGGGTGATGAGCGCCATGGCGATCATGACACGCTGCCGCATGCCGCCGGAAAATTCGTGAGGGTATTGGTCCATCCGGGTGGCGGGATCCGGGATACCGACTTCGGCGAGCGCCTCAATGCCTTTTTTCCAGGCGGCGGCTTTGTCGAGACCCTGGTGGAGGCGGAGGGGCTCCACGAGCTGCGTGCCAACTTTCAGAAAGGGATTCAGCGAGGTCATCGGATCCTGAAAAATCATGCTGATGCGGCTGCCGCGCACTTTTTGCAGATCCTTCTCCGACAATTTCAGCAGGTCCTGATTCCCAAAGATGGCGCTGCCGCCCTCAATGCGCCCCGGCGGCTGCGAGATCAGTCCGAGCAGCGAATAGCAGGTCACCGATTTCCCGGAACCACTCTCGCCCACAATGCCCACCGTCTGCCCGGCCTCCACGCGGAAGGATACGCCATCGACGGCGCGAACCACCCCATTCCGGGTGTGGAAGGCGACGGTGAGGTCTTTTACTTCGATGATGGCGGACATTCGGCGGGAAGGGGGGGAGGGGTTGATGGTTGGAAGTTGATGGTTGATGGAGGGGCGGCTAACTGACTTCTGATCTCTGATTTCTGACCGCTTCCCCCTCAGTCTTTTCCGCTGCGCACGTCGATGGCGTCTCGCAGGCCATCGCCGACGAAGTTGAGACAGAACAGGGTGACAGAGAAAAAGGCGGCGGGAATGACGAGGAGCCAGGGATAGGTTTCCATGCTCTTGGCCCCCTGATCGATCAGGCTACCCCACGAACTGTTGGGCGGCTGCACCCCGAGACCGAGAAAGCTCAAAGCAGCCTCCAGCAGCATAACGGCTGGCACCGTCAGGGTGGTGTAAACAATCACCGGGCCGAGCACATTCGGCACGATGTGGCGGAAGATGATGCGGCTGTTACTGAGGCCCAGGGAGCGGGCGGCTTCCACAAATTCCATGCGGGCCTGCGCCTGCACGCCGGCGCGGACAATGCGGGCCATAGTGAGCCATTCCACCGCCCCGATCGCCAGGTAGAGCAACCACATACTGCGGCCGAAGGCGACGGTCAGGAGAATCACGAAGACCATGAAGGGCAGTGAATACAGGACATCGACGAAACGCATCATGACCGAATCCGTGCGCCCGCCGAGGTAACCAGCGGTAGCCCCGTAGGCGACGCCGATGATGAGGGAAACGGCGGTAGCGAGCAGGCCGACATTGAGAGAGACCCGACCGCCACTGAGGACGCGGACGAGCTGGTCGCGACCTGCTTCGTCGGTGCCGAACCAATGGGCGGCAGAAGGGGGCGTGGCCTTCAGTTCCAGATCCTGGGCATCCAGCCTGTAGGTGCAAAACAGGGGGCCAAGATAACACATCAGAAAAATGGCGATCAGGACAACTCCGCAGACCATGGCGAGTTTGTTTTTACGGAGCCGGGCCCAGGCGTCCTGGCCGAGCGAGCGGCCGCGGGGAAGGCTGGCCGGGATGGCGGAAGCGGCAGCAGTCATGTGAGGCGGATGCGGGGGTTGAGCCAGGCTTGAAGAATATCGCTGCCCAAATTGATCAGCACGAGCAGGGCGGCGTAGAAGACGGTGGTGGCCTGGACGAGGGTGTAGTCGCTATTAAAAACGGAACCGACGAAGTGTTGTCCGAGGCCGGGCAGTTGGAAGATTTTTTCAATGATGAAGGAGCCTGTGGTGATCCCGGCAAAGGCTGGACCGAGGAAGGCGACCACCGGCAGGAGTCCACCCCGCAGGGCGTGTTTGATGACGATTTGTTTTCCGGGAACCCCTTTGGCGCGGGCGGTGCGGATGTAATCCTGATTAAGAATTTCCAGCATCCCACCCCGGGTGAGCCGCGCGATGTAGGCGGCGTAAATGAAGCCCATGGTCGCGGCGGGAAGGATCCAGTCCGTCCGCTCAAACCATCCGGCGACATTCAGCCAGCCGAGCTTCAGGGCGAAGATCCATTGCAGAATGGGTCCCATGACAAAAGTAGGCAAACAAATCCCGAGCATGGCCAGGGACATCGCGGAGTAATCAAGCCAGGTGTTTTTCCGGACCGCAGCGATGATGCCGGCGGGCAAGCCCACGCCGAGCGCGATGGTGAGGGCACTGAGGCCAATGAGCAGGGAGACCGGAAAGGAGTCCTTGATGATTTTGGAATTCTGCACGCCTTCATAACGCATGGAAGGCAACAGATCCCCCCGGGCAAAGGCCCCGGCGTGTATGAAGTATTGCTTCCAGAGCGGCTGGTCGAGGGCATAGCGCTTGTTCATCTGCGCAAGGACGGAAGCGGGCATGGCCTTTTCTCCTTTGAAGGGATCCCCGGGCTTCAAGCGGATCAGGAAAAAAGTCGCCGTAAATACCACTACCAGCACGAGCAGGGATTGGAGAAGGCGGCTGAAGATGAAGCGGAGCATGGGGGAGGGGGAGGGGAGGGGAGTTATTGGTTATTAGTTATTAGTTATTGGTTATTGGTTGTTGGTTGTTGGTTGTTGGTTTGGGTTTTGGCTGCGGGTTTTGAGTTGATAGGAATTTATTTATTCCAGGAGGCGTCCATGGAGGAGGCGGGGGGCGGGGAGAGGAGTTCGTAGTGTTTCCATGGGTGCACGTCGAGGAGTTTGGGGTGCCACTCCTTGACGGCGGGGTGCACGAGGTGGGAGCGGGTGTAGAAGTAGACGGGAATGGCGGGGACTTCGGAGAGGAAGACTTCCTCCGCCTGGCGCAGGATCGCGAAGCGCTTGGCTCCATCGCCTTCCTGGGTGGCGTCCTTGACCAGTTGGTCGAACTTCGGATTGCTCCAGTGCGTGTTGTTATTGCCATTCCCGGTGGTCCACATGTCGATGAAGGTGGCGGGGTCAAGGTAGTCAGCGTTCCAGCCTCCCCGCATGATATCGTAGTCGATGCGGGACATGCTATCCAGATAGACCCCGAAGTCCTGATTGAGGATGCCGACCTTGATGCCAAGGTGTTTTTGCCACATCTGTTGCATGACCTCGGCGATGGCGCGGTGGGCTTCGCTGGTATTGATGAGGATCTCGAACTTTGGAAAATCCTTGCCTCCAGGATACCCGGCTTCGGCGAGAAGGGCCTGGGCTTTGGCTGGATCGAAATTGAAGACAGTCGAAGCCGGGTAGCCTTCCATCCCGGGGACGATGCCTCCGGCCGGGGTTTGACCGGCGCGGGTAATATTGGTGACGAGCGACTGACGGTCGATGGCGTAGGCAAGGGCCTTGCGGACGCGGATGTCTTTCAGGGCAGGGCGTTCCGTATTGATGCGGTAAAAATAAACCGCCGTGTTGGGATCCTGATGGTAAATATCGGGATGGTTTTTCCGGTAGGCGGGGATTTTATCGAGTGGGACAACGGTGGTAATATGCAGCATGCCCCGCCGGAAGAGCCGCTCCTCGGTGCTGTCACTATCAATCGGGTAAAACCGCACGCCATTGATCTTCACATTCGCCGCATCCCAGTAGCGCGGATTTTTTTCCACTTCGATGACCTGACGGAAGAGATTCCGCTTCAGGGTGAAGGCTCCGTTGCCCACCATTTTCCCTTCCTGCGTCCATGGATTCACGCGGTCGAGGGCATCGCCATACTTTTCAATGCAGTGCCGCGGCACCGGCCACCACGAGGTGTGCAGTATCATGAGAAGGAAATGAGGAGTGGGGCCGACGAGGGTGACTTCCAGCGTTTTGGGGTCGATGGCTTTGACTCCGAGCTGTTCGCCGTCGACTTTGCCTTCGTAAAAAGCTTCCCCATTTTTGAGGGCGAACAGCATCTGGGAATACTCTGCTGCGAGCGACTTCGTCAACATGCGCCGCCAGCTCCAGACGAAGTCATCTGCGGTCACTGGAACGCCATCGCTCCACTCGGCCGTGGGCCGCAGGTGGAAGGTCCAGACGGATTTGTCGGAATTTGTGTCCCACCGCTCCGCCACGCCGGCCTCCACTTCCGCGTCCCGCGAGGGATGTTCAGCCACCAAGCCTTCAAAAAGAGCGATCATCAAATGGTGTTCTGAAGTGCTATTGACCAGCTGGGGGTCCATAAAGCGGGGGTCTGCTCCGTTGCCGACGAGGAGGATCTTCTGCTCCGCTCCCTGTTTGGCATCCATGGTGCCGCTGCCACAACCGGTCAGGCCCACCGTGGCGAGCAGGGCGCAGAGCAGGATGAGTAATGGGTTCAGGCGCATAGGAGGTGCCATGTATGGACGTGTTGCAGGCGGCGTGCCAGTCCAATCCCTGATGAAAATCAGACCTCAAATTGGGCAAATCGGGAAGCGGCGTGTGGTGGTGGTGGTTGCAGCTGGACACTAAAAAGGGAGGCTGCGGACAGCCTCCCTTGGGGGATTGGATTTGGAGGGAAGAGGGGGACGGCGGGTTATGTTTCAGGGGGTGCGTTGAAACACGGGCCGGAGCCCCGTGCTCCCTTAGGCTAGGGCTTTGGCCACGGCTTCGGCGGTGATGCCGAGTTCCTTGAAGACGGTATTGCCGGGGGCGCTGATGCCGAAGCGGTCGATGCCGATGATCTGGCCGGCGGTGCCAACGTATTTCCACCAGAGGTCGCTGACGCCGGCTTCGATGGCGATACGCTTCGTGCAGGCGGCGGGGAGCACTTCCTCGCGGTAGGCGGCGGTTTGGCGCTCGAAGCGCTCGAAGCAGGGCAGGGAAACGACGCGGACGCCGGGCTGCCCTTTGGCCCCTTCGACGGCCCATTGCACTTCCGAGCCGGTGGCGATGACAATGGCGGTGAGCGGGGCGGTTTCCCTGACGAGGACGTAGCCGCCTTTGAGGGTGCCCTCGCGGCGGGCGGTGGCGGAGGCGAAGCCAAGAATCGGCAGGTCCTGACGGCTGAGGGCCAAGAGCGTCGGGCCATCGGCGCGGCTGAAGGCGGCGGCAAAGGCGGCGGCGGTTTCCTCCACATCGGCAGGGCGGATCACGTCGAGGTTCGGGATGACGCGGAGGCCGCTCACGGTTTCCACGGGCTGGTGGGTAGGGCCGTCTTCCCCGACGCCCACGGAGTCATGGGTGAAGATGTAAGTGACGGGCAGTTTCGACAGGGCGGCGAGGCGGATGCTGGGGCGGCAGTAATCCGCAAAGACGAGGAAGGTGGCCCCGCTGGGGAGGAAGAGACCGTCGTAAGCGATGCCGTTGCAGATGGCTCCCATGGCGTGCTCACGGATGCCGAACCAGATGTTGCGGCCGGAGAAGTTATTGCGGCTGAGGTCGCCTCCATCCTTGAGGTAGTTTTTGGTAGAGCCGAAGAGGTCGGCGCTGCCGGTGACGATATTAGGGACAGCTTTGGCGACGTGGTTCAGGATTTCGCCGCCGCAGTTGCGGGTGGCGGATTTGCCTTCGAGAGGATATTCCGGGATAGCTTGGAGGATGGCTTCGGCGGTGAGGCCTCCGGTGCGGGCGGCGGCGAGCTCGGCGGCCAAAGCTGGGTTGGCGGCGGCCCAAGTGTTGAACTTGACGGACCAGGCGTCATAGGCGGCGATGCGCTTTGTTTTGAGTCCGGCGAAGTATGCGGTGACTTCCGGGCTGACGTAAAAGTGGGTGTCTTCCGGGATGCCGAGGCCTTTTTTGGCGGCATCCACAAATTTCGCGCCGCCTTCTCCATGGCCCTTGGCGGTGCCGGCCACTTCGGGGATGCCTTTGCCGATCAGCGTCTTGCAGATGATCATTTTAGGCTTGCCGTTGTTGGCGTTTTTGGCGGTCTCGATGGCATCGTATACGGCCTGGAGGTCGTGGCCGTCGATGGTGACGGTATCCCAGCCGAGGGCGGTGAAGATGGCTTGGGTGTCCTCGCTTTGGGTTACCTTGGCCATGTTGTCCAGGGTGACGTCGTTGGAATCGAACAGGAGGATCAGGTTATCCAATCCGTTGTGTGCGGCGAAGGCCACAGATTCCCGCGACACGCCCTCCTGGAGACAGCCGTCGCCCGCAAGGACGAAAACGTGATGGTCGATGATGGTGTGGCTGGTGCTGTTGTATTTGGCCGCCGCCATTTTGCTGGAAAGCGCGTAGCCTACGGCGTTGCCGATGCCCTGGCCCAGCGGGCCGGTGGTGCTTTCCACGCCGGGCGTTTCATGGAATTCCGGGTGGCCTGGCGTGATGCTGTGCAATGCGCGGAAGCTGGCGACCTGATCCATGGGGAGGTCATATCCCGCGAGGTGGAGCCATGAATAAAGGAACATGGAGCCGTGGCCGGCGGAGAGGATGAAGCGGTCGCGGTTCAGCCACTTGGGGTCAGCCGGGTTGCAAACGAGACTTTCGCCGAAGAGCACGGCCCCCATGTCAGCGGCCCCGAGTGGCAGGCCGAGGTGGCCGGAATTGCATTTATGGACGGCGTCCATGGCGAGGCCACGGGCTTGATTGGCAGCGGATTGGAGGAGTGCGGTATTCATGTTCAATGGAAAGGGAAGAAAAGGGGGGCAGGATTTTCCATGGCCCGGGCGGCGCTCCGGGCGCACCAATAGCATCGATTCCATGGGGGAAAACCTGATTGTTTCTAGGATCGGCCCTCCACTGACGCAACCGGGACTTGCTTCAGGATTCCTGCCCCGAACGCATTAATAAAATGCCAACTGGCAGGTTTCCGGGTTTCCGCTTCCTGTTTTGCGGAAAACGATTATCTGTCGGGTCATGGCTAATCTTTCCATCCAGCGCCCGCCTGTTTCTTCCGGGAGACAAGGCCTCGGACCCAGTCTGCCAAGTCAATCCGGCAGCGTGTCCCCTGTCACGTCCCCTGCCAAATCGGCGTGGTCCCGGGATGCTATGCTCGCCTGCGCTGGTCTTGGTTTGGTTATTCTGGGATTTGCCGCGAAGACCACAGACCTCTGGCTCCTGTGGCTGGGGCTGCCTACCGCGATTGGCCTGCTGCTGTATCTTTGCCTGCCGGCCATCCGCCGTCACCGGGGGGGCGGCACCTGGCAGGATCAACGGAGTGAGTTGCTTTGCCAATGGTCGCAGGTGGTGGAAAATCTCAGCCAACCGGCGGACAAACGTTACAAGGCGCTCCATCTGCGGGTGTCCCGGCTGGGCGATCTCTTTCCCGATCAGGGGCAGAATAGCCTGCTCCGGCCTGGCGAATACATGCTGTGGCTTTATTTGAAGCTCCTGCTCGCCCGCGATCACCTGGAGGAAAGTGTGCGCAGCAGCCATGAGGATCAGATCACCGCCCAGCGCGGGGCCCTCCTCGCGGAGCTGGAATCCGAAGAACTGACGGAGTCCACCCGGCAGTCCAAACATGAAACCCTGCTCATCCTGGACCAGCGCATCCTGACCATCCGCAAACGGGCCGGCCGCATCCAGGAAATCGAGAGTGACATCACCCGGGTCGAGCAATGGGTGGCCCTGATGCACGATCAGGCAGCCCAGCAGAACACCATGGGAGATGCCGGCCGCCAGATTCATTTTTCCCCGGATTCCCTCAGTCTCCCCTCGCTCAAAGGAATTGCCAGTGCCAGCATCCAACAGCTCGACCTGCAGATCAATTCCCAGGCCTTCCGCTGACAGTTGGCGGATAGGGGACGGTCCCTGCCGTCATCCGCAGCCAAGGACCGGGGCAGATGGGATGCTTTTGGGTTCAGCGGGGTGTGGGACCCTGGCGATTCAGGTCTGGCCCGGGGCCTGTGGCCATTTTCCGGGCAGGAGGACGACGGTTTCCAGCAGGTGCCGCACGGTTCCGCCCAATCCATCCAAGGGATAGCAGAACCGCAGATCCTGACCGGGCCGGCGCATTTCCGGCGTGGCGGGGAGATGCCAGAAGGCCGCGCGCTGATATGCGGGGTGACTGGTCCGCCTCGTCAGGTGCAACAGGCGGTAGAACAGGAAATTGCAAACATAACGCCCCGGATCATCGCTGCGGCGCACTGGGAGATGGGGAGCCCCGTCCCTTGGCTCCAGCGGGGGGAGGCTTGCCAGCAGGCCCAGTGCAGCCGGGCTCACCAGAAACGCCGGCCCGCGCTCCATGATTTTTATCCCCTGGGGCTGGTGGCCCAGATTGTCCGGCATGCGGTAATCCGCCTCATTCCAAGCCGTGGTTTCGATCGACAGTTCCGCCCGCCCGGACACGCCGGTGGCGATGATCCAGTGAGGATCGAGACGGCGGATGTTCCGCGCCAGTTTTTCCCATGCTGCCGGGCCATTCACCGGCAGCGTCACTCCATGAATTTGGACCCCGCCGCCCAGCCACTGCCCATGCAGGCTCCAGGCGATACTGCCGGAGGGGTTGAATCCATCGCCGCCGAAGGGTTCAAAACCGGATAGAAGCAGGAGGTGGGGCTTCATCTCCGGCACCAGGTTATTTCAGACTGATGTTCTGTTGGGCGATCAGTTTTTCCGAGGCTTCACTGACGGCTCCTTCCTTGTTCAGGCTGAAGCGGGAGTTCGCCACCACATTGGCAATGCAGCTGACATCATTGATCCGGAAGCCCGCGCCCCCACTGCCACTCACCGTCAGCTCACTGAAGATGTTTCCGGTGCATGGGGTATCGTGCTGGTCATTGGCCTGTGCCAGAAAAATCCCCTGGGCTCCATTCCCGGTAATGGTCAGGTGGTTGAAGTTATTGAAATTGCTGTCCCGCATGAAGATCCCCTGGCTGCCGTTATTTTCCAGCCGGGCATAGGAAAGAATGTTCCGGTTAAAGCGCAGGTCGATGCTGATCCCGGCCGCTGCATTGTCGTGGAGATACAGCCGGGTGAAGAAGCTCTCCTCGGTCTCGTAAGCCGCGAAGCCATCGAAATGATTGTGGTGGGAGGTGAGATCACTGATGTTGATGCGCCGGCAGTTTTTTTCCAGGACAACGCCGCCGCTGCGCGCCGCCCGGGCAGTGACCCGTTCCACCTTGATATCCTCCGCGCTCCGGATTGTCAGGGCATTGTTCCGGATGAAGGAAAGACCGCCGTTGTCGCAGGGGCCTCCGTTGCATTCATTCGCCTGATTCAGCCGGTTCCCATCCAGGATCAGCTTGCGCAGTGCAATGCCCGACACCTTCCGCTGCGGTGGTGTCTCCATGGGTCCGATCACCACCAGCGGGCAATCCGCGTGATCCGTCAGCATCAAAATCGTCGACTCCTGATCGCCGGATAATTCCACATTGTCCCGGTCCAGCACCAGGGGTTGGCTGATCGTATAAATGCCAGCTTCCAGCAGAATGCGTCCGCCCTCTGCGGGCAGGCTGGCAATGGCTTTGGCGATATCTTCCCCGGTGCCCAGGGGCACCTTCAGTTCCACCCGCTTGCTGGCCGGCACTCCGGAAGGGGTGCTGGCGGCCACGGCCACTTCTTTGCTGGAATTGAAAATATTCTGCACTCCAAGATAGGCCAATGGGCAGGCCAGTAAAACCGCCGTCCCGGTGATGATGTAAGAGATGTGTTTGGGTTTCATGGCCGTGGGGTTCAGGGTTTTGGGATCAGGAATGAATCTGCCGGTTTTTCCGGGCGGCGTAAGTCCCTCAATTGGAGGGGCACGCGCCCCGCGTGGTCCGGGCAGCAGTGGAACAGAGGAGTAGGCGGCGGGGCAGTTGCCAGCGGGACCGGCACAGGGTGGGGTAGAAGCTTAAAGGGAAGATCGCTGAAAAAGCAGTTGGATTTTCAGGATTTCAATAATTTTACACTTTTTAAGGAATTTACACAAGCATTAAAGTTTTCTTTAATTCAAATGCTGCCCCCAGCAATGGCCCCAATCTTTACGGGGATGGCGTGGCAAACTTGTCGCCACCCGGGGAAATTCCACTTATTGGGAAAATCGCGGCATTGCTGCGGCTTGACTTCATTGATGTGGCAGTCGTTGCCATTCAGGAAGATACAGGAATCATCGGCCTGCTCAACGAGGGACAATCCACTCCGGTCAGTCCGCAACCGGGTGTATTTCTGGATAAAATCCGCCTCTTCAAAATTCAGGAATGCCGCCATCGCGGTGACTTCTTCCGGGCTGACTTTGACATCGCCAGGCCAGCGGCAGCAGGCCGTGCACCGCTGGCATTTCCAGTTAGTATCAGGAGGAGGGATTTCGTAGGCCATGCGGCGGGGCATTAAAAATGGGGAGTCCATGAAGAAACGGGGTTCATCCCAGCTTGTCCATAAAAAACGTCGCCTGCCGGTTTCTCCAAAAGCAACGCCGGCTCCGGGAGGACACCACAAACCGGGAAGGGCTTGGCGGATCCATCCTCCTTGTAAGGAAGTTGAGAGTTGTTGGATGGGAGTTGAGAGCAGGAATCTCAAAGCTTTGCATCACCGGGGCACACCTCCTGCGGGTGAATGACGGAATTCGCTCCGTTCCTGCTTAAATGGGAGGTTGACCGGTATGATTGGTTTTCCGTAGAATCGGAGGTTGCTGGGCTGGTGGAGCGCAGTTCCTGTTCTGCTCTGCTTTTCCCTCTGCACGCCGATGAAATCTTTTTTCTTTTTTTGCGCATCCCTCGGTCTAATGGGCACTGCCACCCTGTTGGCCGTTCCGGTCAATCTGGCGAACCCCGGTTTCGAAACCCAGACGCCGGAACTCACGGAAGGCCAGAGCACCCTGACCCTGACTCCGTGGCAGGAAACGGGAGGACCCGGTGCGGCGGCAGGGTTTGTGAAATTTGAGGCAGGTTTTGCATCCGATGGGACGGATCACCTGGTGATGGAAAGTGGCCACGATGTTTGGCAGGATCCCGGCGTTACTTTCCAGGCGAATACGCGCTACACCCTGACTCCAGGGGTGGGAAACCGCAGCGGCCAGACGGTCCCGGGCAATGCCAGCACCACCTTGCTGGGCAGCACCGGCAACCTCATTTTTGCCAAGGCGGTGACGGATGCCTCTACGGTGGCAGCCCCAGGGACGTTTGCGGAAACCGCGACGCTGGTGCTGGATACAATCGATGAACCACGCGCGGTGGGCAATCCCATGCGGGTGCTGTTGCGGGCCAGAGGGGCCGGGCGGTCCTTTTTTGATAACATCCGTCTGGATGCCACTCCGGTCACCGCCAACGGCCGCCCCATTGGCACGGCCAACGGCCCCGTCAGCATCACGGCGGATGGAGCCACGGTGGGAGGTGCCATCACCAGCATTGGCAGTGCGGCACCGTCGATCACCATTTATTATGGTCTGGCGGATGCCGGGAGCGATCCTGCCGACTGGCCCTTTACCAAAGCGATTCCGGGCACCTTTCCTGCCGGGAACTTCAGTAATGTGCTGTCAGGTCTGAGCAGCAACACCACCTGGTTTTACCGGCTCCGTTTTACGAATGCCAGTGGCAGCACCTGGGCCACCACCCTGCGGTCATTCAAGACGGTGTTTGTCCCATCCCTCACCAATATTCCGGTGACGAATATTTCTGCGGTTGCCGCTACGGCAGGAGGCCGGGTGAGCGCTTTCAGTGGGACTGCTCCTGCCGTGACGCTCTACTATGGCACGGTGGATGGAGGCACGGTGCCTGCCAATTGGGAACAATCGGTGCTCCTTGGGCAAACGTCCAATTCCATCACCGGGAATATGACCGGTCTCCAGCCGGGCAGGCTTTATCGCTTCCGGGCTGCGGCATCCTATCCGGCCGGGACAGGATGGGCACCTGAGAGTTTGACGTTCAGCACCCTGCCTGTGTTGTTGCCTGATTTGGTCAACCGACCCGCTTCCGGTATTGCATTAACCAGTGCGACCCTGAACGCGGAAGTCCTGAATGTTGGTAATGAGGTGCCCACCGCCACTTTTTATTATGGCAAAACGGACGGAGGCACGGACCCTGACGCATGGTCGTCCAGGGCAGTGGTGAGTCTGGCCGCCGGCAGGATCAGTGTGAAACTGACAGGCCTGGAACCGCAGGTGAACTACTTTTTCCGGGTGGCTGCGCTCAACCGGGCTGGCACGGCATGGGCCCCGGATACGGGATCATTCAGAACAGAAGCCATCACGCTCCCTCTGGTCCGCATGCTGCCGGCTACTCATGTGGGCAGCACCGGGGCGGTGCTGAATGGGGAGGTGACGGCCACCGGAAATGAAGCACCGTTGGTGACGCTTTACTGGGGAAGGGCCGATGGGGGAACTGAGCCTGCGGCCTGGGAACATGCCGCTGCCCTTGGAACGTCAGGGGGCAACTTTTCCCGGGTGCTGACGGATCTGGTGCCGGGCACCGGTTATGTCTTCCGCGCTTTTGTTTCCAACAGTGCGGGGGCCACCTGGGCTGCCAATTCCGTGCCATTTACCACGCCATTGGTGGACGGTCCTCCGCTGGTTGTGATCAGTGAGGTGCACTATGATCCGCAGGACCCGGCGAGGCGTCAGGAGTTTATCGAATTGCACAACCCTGGCACCTCTCCGGTGGAAGTTACCGGCTGGCGCCTTGCTTCGGCGGTGGACTATACGTTTGGTCAGGTCACGATCGCGCCGGGGGGCTTTTTCTGTGCCGTGCAGAATCCGCCGACCTTCGCCACGGCCTGGCCTGCGGCGGTGGCCAACTCCGCAGGCCCATGGACCGGCAAGCTCAGCAACAGCGGTGAAACCATCGAGCTGCGCGATGCCGCCGGAGTCCTGATCAATGCGGTGGATTATGGTGAGGGCTTTCCCTGGCCCACGGCTTCGCGGGGGGCGGGGCCTTCCATGGAGTTGCTGCATCCGGCGTTGGATAATGGTTTCGGAGCCTCCTGGCGCCGATGTCCAGCCACGGCGACGCCGGGGGGGGTGAATGGAGCCCGTCTGGCCACGGCCTCACTGGCCCCTCCAGCGATCCGTGGCGTGGGTCACGAGCCGGATCAGCCGGCATCCAATACGCCGGTGAGTGTCACCGCCACGGTGACGGATCCGGATGGGGTCGGCAGCGTGGTGCTGCGCTATCAAATTGTGGCACCGGGCAGCTACATCAGGAAAACAGATAGTGCTTTCTCCGCAGCTGCCAATTGGATCAATCTCCCCATGGTGGATGATAGCACCGCCGGGGATGCGGCTGCTGGCGACAGCCGCTTCACGGCGGTTATCCCTGCCAGCGTGCAGGTGCACCGCCGGCTGATCCGCTATCAGATCACGGTCACGGACCGGCCGGGCAATTCCGTGCGGGTGCCATATACGGACGATGAGCAACCCAACTTTGCCTACTTTGTTTATAATTCGGTGCCGGCGTGGAGCGGGGCGCTGCGCCCGGCGGCATTTGCCGGCTCGCCCGCCACCCCGGTGGAGGAATATCCCTCCTCCCTGCTGCAGAGCATTGAACCATGGCACCTGATCGCGAATGAGGCCAATATCATCAGCTGCCAGTATGACGGCAACTTCAATGGCACGCTTTTCCAGGGGGCTCTGGTGCACCGGGGGCAGGTCTACGATCATATTTCCTATCAAGTCCGCGGAATCGGGTCCGTCTACGTGAGTGGCAAAAACAAGTGGGGCATCAAATTCAACCGCGCCCGGGATTTCCAGGCCTATGATAACTGGGGCCGCCCTTACAGTCAGAAGTGGAATTCGCTGGGCTTGAATGGCTGTGCCAGCCCATGGGCCTCAGTGAACCGGGGGGCGGCTGGCATTGAAGAGGCCGTTTCCTCAAGAATTTACGAGCTGGGCGGTGTCCCGGCCCTGCGCACCAGTTATGTGCATTGGCGGGTCATCCGGAGGACGGCAGAGGTCAACCCTGCAGCCAGCACCATCACCAACGATCCGATAGGGCCCAGCCTGAAAGGGCAATACTCCGGCGACCTCTGGGGACTCTACATGGCGATGGAGCCGACGGAGGGGAATTTCCTCGACGAGCGGGGACTGGAGGATGGCAACATTTACAGTATCGAAGGCGATGGCGGGGACAAAAAGCATCAGGCTGACACGCAGCCGACCGGCAGTCTGGATTGGGATGCCTTCCGCAATGCCAGCGTGCAGTCCGGACAGACGGAGGCCTGGTATCGGGCCAACAACGATCTGAATGCGTTATACACCTTCATGGGGCTCAGCCGTCTGATTGGCAATGTCGATGTGCGTCCCGGAGACAACTACCGCTACTACCACCGGCCCACGGATAACCGCTGGGTGATCATGCCCTATGATCTGGACATGATGTTCATC
The DNA here is from genome assembly GCA_945900785.1 of Akkermansia muciniphila. Classification (GTDB taxonomy): domain Bacteria; phylum Verrucomicrobiota; class Verrucomicrobiia; order Verrucomicrobiales; family V1-33; genus CAIZWU01. The sequence continues at coordinate 24,537 of CAMDJM010000034.1, read as the reverse complement.
CCGGCCGCGCACTGGGGCGGGGCGATGGATAACGGGGTCGCGGTGGCGGGAGCGCCCAACACCATCCGCGCCATGTCGCGCTGGCCGGCCATCGCCCTCGAATACCGCAACCGCTGCCGGGAATTGCTGAGCCTGATGGCCAGTGACAATACCCCCAATGGCGGTCAGGTGGGGCAACTGATCCAGGAATACGCCCGCATGGTGAATTCCCCATCGGCCAAACGCTCGTGGGCTGATATCGATGCCGCCATGTGGAACCTTCATCCCCGCTCCAGCGGCGGTGGGGGCAATTCCGGACAATCGGAACACCGGGGGAACTTTTACCGGGCCGCCTATCTGGATGGACCCCGGGGCGGCCTCGGTGGCACCGCCCAGACCGGCAGTTGGGTGCGGAGCCTGCCTGATCCTGACAATGACCGGTTCAGCAATCATGAGGGTCTTGCCCAATGGTTCACCAACTTTGCCACCAATACCTATCCGGCCAGCGCTGCCGCCTGGGTGAGGAAGGCCAGCAACGCGGGCGGATCCGGCACCGATCCGGATGTGAACCGCCAGAAAGGCTATGGCTATAAAGCCCTCGAATGGGAGTCCATCTACGGCGGTTATTTCGACTGCAATGCCAACCCTCCGACCACGGGGACCTACAGTGCAGATCTGGCCTGGCCGAATATGCCGGTTATCTTTGCCAGCGGATCAGCCGGCTTCCCCGCGAATGACCTGCGCTTTACCAGCACGGACTTTGCCGACCCCCAGGGCAGTGCCACCGCCGGGGCCGTCCAGTGGCGCATCGGGGAAATTTCTGCCCCTGGTATCCCCGGATACGATCCTGCCAAACCCTGCATCTATGAACTGGAAAATGTGTGGACTTCTCCGGAAGTCCCCCTCACCAGCCCTTCCGTGGCTGAAGTCAGGATCCCGGCCGGGGCGGTGGTGGCCGGGCACACCTACCGGGCCCGGGTGCGGCACATGGATGCGACGAAACGCTGGTCCTGGTGGTCTCCGCCGGTGCAGTTCATCGTGGCCACGGCAAATACTGCCCCCTATCAAAGCAGCCTGCGGATTACTGAAATCAATTACAATCCGGGGCCGGTGACGCCGGCGGAAGCGGCGCATCCCCTGTGGAAGGCCGCCTGGACGGCCCAGCAGCTGGAATATATTGAATTGACCAACATCAGCCGGACCAGTCTTGACCTGACAGATCTGCGGTTTACCAAGGGCGTGGACTTCGACATTCCCAGCGGCACGCTGCTGGCAGCAGGAGGACACCTGATTATTGCCAGGAATCCGTTGGCCTTCGCGGTCCGTTATGGCAATGGCCTGCCGGTGGCGGCTGGTGGATTCGAGCCGGATGCCTTGAACAATGGCGGAGAAAATCTCAAACTCAGCTTTGGCGCGGGCACACCCGTTTTTGAGTTTTCCTATGGCAGTGGCGCACCCTGGCCCACTGCGCCGAATGGGGCCGGAGCCAGTCTGGTCCTGATCAATCCGGAAAAGCCAGGGCTGAACCATGGGGATCCCATGGAATGGCGGGCCAGCCTGACCAGCAATGGCAATCCAGGCAGCGATGACAGGATCAGCTATACCACCTGGGCTGCGGGATATCCCGGTCTTGGCGGGATGGAGGAGGATCCTGACGGGGATGGGATGACGAATCTGCTGGAGTTTTCCCTGGGCTCATCGCCTGCAGCGGTTTCCCTGGGGGCTCTGCCCCGGGCCAGCACTGCCGGGGGCGGATTCCGTTTCATTTTCAGTTATATGGCGGGGAATGGTGGGCACAGCCGGCATGTGGAGTTCTCCAGCGACCTCGAACATTGGACGGAAAATGCCACCCTGATCGGCCGAACGGTTTTGCCGGATGGACGCTTTACGGATACCTGGCAAAGTGCGCTGCCGCTTACGCCGGATACCCCGCGCCAATATGCCAGACTGCGCGTGAAGGTGCCTTGAGCGCCGGATCCTGACGGTTTCAGGGGAAGAGTGATTTTTTCCACTCTGCGGCCAGCTCCTGCACGGATTTCCCGGTCCAATCCCGCCACAGGCCGGCGTGGTAGCCGGTGCTGAAGGTGGCATTGAGTTTGCGGGGCAGGTCTTTGATATGATTCCGGATCACCCAGTCGAAAAAGTTGGCGGTGGTGCGGTAGCTGGCATCGTAGCGGGCATCGTCCGGCTGGTGGATCACGGCTCCGCGGGATTCCGGCTCAAACAAAAACCAGCGCACGTAGTCGGCGACTCCTTCCACAATCCAGGTGGGCACCCTGCCATGATTTTGTGGCCCCCAGTGGCTGGTTTGGGCGACGTGCACGATCTCATGGATGACGCAGCCGATGGCTTCACGGTTTGCTTCCGAACGCATGAAGTCTGAACTCACCACGATGTTTCCTCCCACCGCATAAGCGGGAATCCCCCGGTTGCCAGGCACAATTTCGCCTTCCTGGAGACGCAGGGACATTTTGTCAGGAGGCGGAAAGCCCGGCACACTGATGAGGGCGGTGATTTTTGGATACCACTCCTTCACGGCGGGCATGACTTTTTTGCCGAACCATTCCCGGAGATCGGGGGAGCGGGTGGAGTCCACGGTGAACGTGTATTTGCCGTCATCCGTCTGATAGGTATCCAGCAGCGGTTCCGTCCGCAGGCGCTGGACTTCCGGGGCATTGGCATCGGTGACATCAATCTCACTGAAAAAAGTCTGGCCAAAGCCGGAGGGATCCGGATTCGCCTGTGGTCTGAATAAAAGATAGCGGTATTTGCCCAGCGTGGCCTGGGGACTGCCGGAGAGTTCCACCGCGTGCTGGCCAGGGCCCTTGGCGGAGGTGTCCACTTTGGCGAGCAGGGTCCATCCGGAGCCCGGTGAATCAGGCGCCGCGTCAGGCGCGGGTTGGGTCCCATCCTTCCCACCGGAGGCAGCATACAAGGCATATTGTTGCCCGGCGCGTCCTGCCTGGTGCCAGGAGTAGGTGGCGATGGATTTGAGATTAATGCCCCGCCCGAGATCGATCAGGAGGGCCGCCCCGGCGGAGTCCGGGGCAAAGAAGAAATTTTCCCGGGGGCTATCACTGCTGGCCGGGATGTGGCCATCATGCAGGACTTCCAGAGCACCGGAATGGGAATCAGCCTGGCCGCCGGTGATTTTGAAGACGGCTTTCGTAGCGGCATCATTCAGGGCCGGAGGCGGCACGGGGGGCAGATTGAAAGTGGCGTCTCCAGGGGAGTGGCCAGTTTGGATCGCAATGGCGGCGGGAGCCGGCGTGGCAGGAGCACTGATGAACAGCAGGCCCGTGAAGCAGAGGCGGGCGGCAATCATTTTACCCGCAGCACCTCCTCCAGCAAATCAGCCAGCATGCCGGAGGCTTCGGCCCCGGCTTCCATCACTTCTGCATGATTGAGCGGACCATCCATGCCGGCGGCCCAGTTGGTCAGGCAGGAAAAGGCCGCCACTTCCATGCCCAGCGCCCGGGCCTGGATGGCTTCCAACACGGTGCTCATGCCCACCGCATCGGCACCGATGGCACGCAGCATGCGGATTTCTGCGGGCGTTTCATATTGGGGTCCTTTCAGGCCCGCGTAGACGCCACCATGCAGTCGGACCCCCTGGGAGGCGGCACCGGCAATGAATCTGGCCCGCAGGGAGAGGCTGTAAACTTCTGACATATCCACGAAATTGGGGCCACCGGTCAGGGGGGATTCTCCTGTAAGGTTCAGGTGATCCGTCAGCATCATCCACTCGCCTGGGCGGAAGGCTTCATTCAGGGTGCCGGCGGCATTGGTCAGGATGGCCTGCCGCACGCCCAGGGCTCCGAGCAGCCGGACCCCGGCGGTCGTTTCCTTCGCGCCGCGTCCCTCATAGAGGTGCACCCGGCCGGACAGGATGGCGACGCGGGTGCCACCCACCGTGCCCAACACCAGTTCACCATCGTGTCCTGGCACACCGCTTTGGGGCAGGGCAAGTTCACGATAGGGCACCCTCGCGGCGATTTCCACGCGCTGCGTAAAGCCGCTCAGGCCCGAACCCAACACCAGTCCCACCCGGGGATAAAAATCCTGCACCATTCCCGAAATTGTAAAAGCATCTGAATTCATGGCCTCATCCTGGCCCATCCCCCGCCCGGCGCAACTTCTTAACGCCATCTTTGGATGGCGCTGAGGCGAATATCGTTTTAATCGATGTTATCGCCCGTTTTTTTCGCAAATTTGACCTAATTACCTTGAATTCTGGTCTCCAAGCAGCTTATGATTTACAGTAATTATGGATTACTTGCCAAGCTCGAAGGACTTGGGTGTGTCAACTTTTTCTTTATCCCATCATGATCTCATCCATGCTCCTTCCATGGCGCCACTCCAGCGCCCGCATTTTGGGCGTGGGGATGCTCCTTGTCCTTCCCCGGGCCTGGGCTCACGACGGCACCACCCATCCAGTGATGCTGGGGATTGATCAAAACCAGAACTCCCTGAGCGACCTGTATGAAAGTCAATATCCCGGACTCACCAGCGCCACCGCTGACCAAGATGGGGATGGACAAACCAACGCCGAGGAAAACGCCGCCGGCACCAATCCGCTGAATGGCGCAGACCGCTTGGAATTCTCGGTCGTGGAGCCCACCATTGCGGGGCTGAATACCCTTTGGCCCACCCAGCCAGGCAAGGAATATCAGGTCCAGACCAACAACTCTTTGGGGTCCGATTGGGTGAATGAAGGTCCCGCCGTCATCGGCGACGGCGCTCCCCTCTCCTGTCTGTGCACCCGCACGGGACCCATCCGCTTCATCCGGCTGCTCGTCCGGGATGTGGATAGTGATGCTGATGGCGTTACGGACTGGGAGGAAAGGAAAGGCGGCACGGATCCTCTCCTTCCGGATACGGACGGAGACGGACGCAGCGACATGGAACGCATCACCAGCCAGCTTCTTCTGACCAACCGGATCAATGTCAGCGCCGCCATCAGCAGTGGGACGGAAGCGGGTTCCAACCCTATCGTTTTCCGGTTCACCCGCTCCGGGAATCTCAATGCGCTCAGCGTTTCCTATGCCACCGGGGGCACCGCCACCAGCGGCAGGGACTACCCCGCGCCTTCCGGCACCGTCACTTTTCCTTTCGGGGCCACTACGGCCACCGTCACCCTGCCGCCCACTGCGGATGGTCTGCCGGAACCCGCTGAGACCATCATCCTGACGGTAAATCCCGGCACCGGCTACACGGTAGGATCCATCAACAGCGCTTCGGCCACGATTGAGGATTTCCGGTATGGGCTGCTGGGCAAATACTTCAACACCCAGGAAACAACCTATCCCATCTATCCGGCCACCAACGCCAACTTCGATCCCGCACAGCTCAAGCTGAGCCGCATTGATGGGCCGGTTGATTTCAACTGGGGAGCAGGCCCGCCCCCTGGCACTGGCCTGACGAATCCCGACGCCTGGTCCATCCGGTGGGAAGGGCAACTTCTGCCACCGGCCACCGGGAAATACATCCTCCATGTCCAGGCCGACCGGGGTGCGGTCCTCTCCGTGAACGGGACCACGGTCATCAGCCAATGGGGCGGCACCATCACGAGTCCTTTGACGGAATATTCCAGCTCCACGGCCCTGGCTAATTCCACCCTGAATTTCACGGCCGGCACTCCTGTCAATTTCAGGCTCGACCACCGTGAAAGCGCCACGACTCCGGATTCCTCCAGTGTGCGGTTTTTCTGGACGCTGCCGGATGGAACAAAAACGCTGGTCCCCTTCCGCTCCCTGATCTGCGATCCCCATGCGCCCGCTGCCAGCGGCGCTCCCGTGCTGTCTGCACCGCCCTATGCCTTTGCCCTGCGCGGCGGTCCTTTCAGCTATCAGATCCCGGCCCGTCCGGCTGCCTTTGCCTGGGCGGCGGACCAGCTTCCCGGGGGACTCAGTATTGATAGTGACACCGGCCTCATCAGTGGCACCACCCATGCCCCGGCTGGACTGGTCATGGCCACAGTCACGGGCTCGAACGCCTCCGGCAGTGCCACCATCATGGTTCCCATTCTGATTTTGGAAAGCGGCGGCGCGCTCAGCCGCGAGGTCTGGACCGGTCTCAGCGGCAGTGGCCTGGGCTCGATCCCCCTGTCCACTCCTCCCTCAGCCTCGACCTTGCTATCCTCCCTGGAGGCTCCCTCCAATGACGGCGATCAATTCGGCGACCGCCTGCGGGGCTATCTTACGGCTCCCACCAGCGGGAACTACACCTTCTTCCTCACTGCAGATGAAACCGCCGAGTTCTGGCTCAGTTCCTCCGAAGAACCCGGCCACCGGCTGAAGCGCTCCTGGGTCGCCAACCGTGGCTCCGCCCCAGGCACCTGGTCCAGTCTGCCAGGTCAAAAATCGCTGCAGGTCCGCCTCGCCGCCGGGCAGCGTTATTATATTGAAGCCATCCGGCGGGAAACCACCGGAAGCGATCACCTCGCCATTGGCTGGCTGCGTCCGGGTCAATCCGGCACGGAGCCTGCCGGGGTGGTGCCCGGCTGGGCGCTCAGCCCCTATCTGCCGCCTGCCGCCACCGTTCCGGACGGCACGCTTTACATCGCCAGCCTCACTCCCCAGGCAGGGGCCGCCACCCTGGGCGCAGGCTCTGCGGTGCTATTTGTGAATGCCGCAAAAACCGATGCTGAACTCACCTTCACCTACAGCAACCTCACCGGGCCTATCATTTCCCAGCACCTGCACGACAGCCGCCCCGGGCCTGGTCCCACCGGGGCCATTATTTTTGATATTGATGATGAAACCCCGGACGCCGCCGGGGTCCGCCACTGGCACTTCACCGCAACCGGCAATCACACCACAGCCGATGTCCTGGCAGCCGTGGAATCCGGCACCTGCTACATCAATCTGCATACGAACTCCTTCCCAAATGGGGAAATCAAAGGCTTCTTCCAGCCTGCCACCGGCAGCCAATTCTTCACCCCACCCGCAGCTCCGCCTGCAGCTGAACTGACGCTGCCGGCGGATCCCACCGTCAAAAAGCAGGACATCGTCCGCTTCCTCCAGCAGGCGACCCTGGGCGGTCACCCGGACGCCGATGGCTTCGGCACGGTCAGCACGGCACCCTTCGGCGGTTTCGATCCTGGCAGTATCGAGTCTGTCGCTGCCCGCGGCTACAGCCAATGGCTGGAAGACCAGCTCGCGCTTGATCCTGGCACGGATCCTGAAACCGTGGTGCTGCAAAACCTCATTCCCGGCACGCTCTATGATGTGGTCACCAATGGCCGCCGCCTCCCGAATGCACTGGCCACCTTCTACAACGGCAGCGGCCCGCTCAGCTCCTTCCTGCGGACCTACTATGAACGCTATCCCCGCAGTGGAGCCGATCCGAACGGCCAGTCCTCTGAAAGTGCCACTGATCTTTGGCGCACCTGGTGGCGGTCTGCCCTGACGGCGCGTGACCAGGTCCGCCACCGCATGGCTTACGCCCTCAGCCAGATCATGGTGGTTTCCGAGGATGGCCCTCTGGATGAACGCTCCCGGGCCGTGGCCCAATATTATGACCTGCTCTACTACCACGGATTGGGGAACTTCCGCACCCTGCTGGAAAAAGTCACCCTGAACCCCGCCATGGGCAAATACCTCGACATGCTCGGAAACAAAAAGCCGGATGCCACCAGTGGTTCTATTCCCAACGAAAACTACGCCCGGGAAATCCTCCAGCTCTTTTCCATCGGCCTGAAGCGGCTCCATCCTGACGGCAGTCTGGTGCTGGATATCAACGGACTCCCTCTTGCCACCTATGGTCAGGACAACGTGGTTGGTTATGCCCACACCTTCACGGGCTGGAGCTACGGCACCGGTGGCAACGCGAACTTCGTCAGCCCCATGGCTGTCAACCCCAGCAACCATGCCACGGGGGAAAAACTCCTGCTCGAAAACGCGGTGCTGCCCGCCAATGCCAGCCCGACTGCCGCCACCTGCGATGCGGAACTCCAAGCCAGCCATGACGTCATTTTCCACCACCCCAACGCCGGCCCCTTCATCTGCCGCCAGCTCATCCAGCGCATGGTCACCGCCAACCCCAGTCCGGGATACCTCTACCGTTGTGCCAGTGCCTTCGATGACAATGGCAGCGGCGTGCGTGGCGACATGAAGGCCGTGATGCGCGCCATCCTGCTCGACCCCGAAGCCCGCAACCAGACCCCGCGCCTGCAGCCTGGTTTTGGAAAACTAAAGGAGCCGGTGCTGCGCGCCACCCAAATGCTCCGCGCCTTTCAGGCCTTCAGTTTCGCCGCATCCACCTGGGGCAACTCCATCGATTTGGGCGCAGCCGTCTTCTCCCCCCAGGGCAATCTCAACCTGGCGGTGCCGCTCCGCACGGCCAGTGTCACCTATGGAACCACCAGCCAGGTCACTATCACCACTTCCTGGATGGATGACGCCATCGATCCGGACGGCACTGCGGCCGCTTCCGCCCCGGCGGTATTCAGCTTCCCCCTGGCTCCGGGCAACCTGATCCTGCTCCGCCGCCAGACCGCACCTCCCGCAGGGGGGCTTGTGATCAATGCGGCGGGTGATACCAATTCTCCGCAAAATGGACTCTATGTCTTCACTGCCAATGGCGTTCCTTTGGCCCGCGCCCCTGTCGCGGATACTCCAGCCGAGTTGAATAAGGCCTGGATCATGCTGGCTACCGCCCGCAGGGATGCCCCCGGCACCCCGGGGGGCAGCCCCCTGCCAAACATTAATGGGGGAGTGCTCCTGGGGAACCGTTATTACCAGCAAACCTCCTCCGTCACGAATCTGGGCACCGATCCCGTCCTTTGGACCCTGTCCACTTCCGGCGCAGGAAACACCCACCGCCGCCTCTGGGAGATGGGTAACCTGCGCAGCCCGTTCCAGCAGAATCCACTGCGTTCCCCTACCGTCTTTAACTTCTATGAACCGGACTACATGTTCCTTGGTCAAACGGGCAATGCCGGACTGACCGGCCCGGAGTTCCAAATCACCAGCGAGACCACCGTCATCACCACGGCCAATTGGTTCTACGACCTCACCCGCCGGAACTCCGCCAATACCAGCAGCCCGTTCAGCTATGGCCAGGGATACAGCTACGGCGATGACAACAAAAAGGAAATCAAGCTGAACCTGACACGGGAACGTCCCATGGCGGCGAACGCCGGCACGCTGGTGGATCACCTCGCCACGCTGCTCATGCCTGGCCAGATGACCCCGCGCCTCCGCAGCCTCCTCACGGGTTACCTGACCACCATCACCGCCACCACGGATGCCGATAAAATGAACCGTCTGGGTGAAGCGCTCTATCTCATATCCCTTTGTCCGGAATTTGCCATTCAGCGCTAGCTTTTGCAGGCAGACCTCCCTTCCCGGTCAATCCCCAGCCCACCCTATCTCCATGACTTCACGCGAACTTTACTCCCGCCGCTCATTTCTAAGGAATGCTGCCGGTGCCACCCTCGGCATTGGAGCCAGCAATGCCCTCTTTGATCTGCGGCTGCTGAACAACGCCGTCGCGGCCACAAACGTCAGCGATTACAAAGCGCTCGTCTGTCTCTTTATGAATGGTGGCAACGACGCCAGCAACATGCTCATCCCCTGGGACGACACCCGCTATGGCAACTACCGCAGTATCCGCGGCGGGCGTCTCGCGCTATGGCGTGATGCTGCGGAGGCCGCCGCCCGGCCCAATAGTTCCGGCACCAATCCCAATTCCTACTACGGCATTCCCCTCACCGGGCAGGCCGATACCGGCTATGCCGTGCACAATGCCATGTCCGGCGTGCAGACACTTTATAACCAGAATAAACTCGCGTTTTTGCCTGGCGTCGGCACTCTCGTGGAGCCCATGACCCGCGCCCAATACCGGGCCGGCACCCGCCGCAAGCCAACACAACTCTTTTCCCACAATGATCAGGTCACCGAATGGATGACTTCCGTTCCTGACCAAATCAGCCGCACCGGCTGGGGTGGCCGCACGGTGGACAAAATGAAGGAGGAACTGATCCGGGGCGGGATCTCCTCCGGGTCCATCTCCATGAGTGTTTCCATGGCCGGCAGCAACACCTGGGAGGTGGGCGATATCATCAATCAATTTCAGATAGGAACCAGTGGTGCCGTCAGTTTGACGAATTACAGCGGCTCCCGGAAAACCCTCATGGACAGCATCCTCCGCGCTCCCGGCTCGGGCGGGGATGCCCTCCTGAATGCCGGGCGCACCAATCTCGCCCTGCGCGATTTCCAATCCATCAACGAGCGTGCCCTGCTCAATGGGGCCTCGCTGGCTACCGCCCTCAACCGCCTCACCGCGGGCAATCCTGGTGCCGCCCCCGGCACTGCCATCAATACGGCCTTTGGCATCCCGGCCACCGTCGCCTCCTACAACAATCTTTCCAGCCTCGAGCAGCAACTGCACACCATCGCCCGCATCATCGCTGAGCGGCAGTATCTGGGCATGAGACGCCAGATTTTCTTCTGCTCCATCGGTGGTTTCGACACCCATGGGGACCAACCCGTGGCCCACGCCGGACTCATGGCCTCCGTCAGCCGCGCCATGGCCAAATTCTATGCTGCCACCGGGGCCCTCACCATTCCGGAAAAAGTCACCACCTTCTCCATCAGTGATTTCGGCCGCACCTTTAAATCCAATGGCCTCGGCACCGACCACGCCTGGTCAAACCATCACATGATCATGGGCGGCGCGGTCCATGGAGGAAAAATCTACGGCACCTTCCCTGACCAAACCCTGGGTGGCCCGGACGACACCGATTCCGGCACCGGTGCCACCGGCCGCTTCCTGCCCACGACCAGCACCGACGAATACTCCGCCACGCTCGCCCGCTGGTTTGGCCTCGGAGAATCCGAACTCGATATCGTCTTCCCCAACCTCAACCGCTTCCCCAACCGCAATCTGGGCTTTATGGCCTAGCAGTCATTGGAGAGACCAATGCCATGGGATACAGCCTTTGGCAAAAACCGCAGGAAGGCCCGTCCCAGCCTTGTGCTTTGCCCAGTCATTGAATCCAAGCCGGTTTTTCCCCGCGCTGCCATGATTTGAATACAAGGGAATTCCGCCCGGTTTTCATTGTTTTCTCACGGCCCTTGTCCTAAGGATGCGCTCTCCGGGGCAGTGGTCGCCCTGGATTTTGCCCTGGTATTTCGTTATGCATTTCCCTCCATTTGTTATTTTTGCCGCCTTGGGATCGGCGGCGTTGGTTTCGCCGGCTCTGGCAGAAGTTCCGCAGTTGTTGAACTATCAGGGCAGGGTGCGGGTCAGTGGATCGGACTTTTCCGGGACAGGGCAGTTCAAGTTTTCCCTGGTGAGTGGGTCGGGCGGGGTGACCTATTGGAGCAATGACGGCACGGGAACAGGAGGTGGGCAGCCGGCGGCGGCGGTATCGCTGCCGGTGCAGGCGGGGCTTTACAGTGTGTTGCTGGGCGATGCTACCTTGCCGAATATGACGGTGCTGGCTCCGGGGGTGTTCACCAACGATGAGGTGCGGCTGCGGGTGTGGTTCAGCGATGGGGTAAATGGGTGGCAGCAATTGACCCCGGATCAGCGGGTGGCGGCGGTGGGCTATGCGCTGATGGCTGACGACGTGAAAGATGGCGCGGTCTCCTCCTCCAAGCTGGCTGAGGGTGCCGTCACCGCTTCCAAGCTGGCGGCGGGTGCGGTCACGGCCGCCGCCCTGGATCCGGCAGCGGTGGTGAGCAGCCTGAATGCGGCAGGTCAGGGCACGGTGCCTTCAGGGGCTTCGCTGTTATCATCAGTGCCGGATGCGCCAGCGCTGCTGGCAGCGGGCTATCAATCGGTGGGCACCCTGAATACCAGCGATTCCTGGTCCTCGATTGCGGGCGGCACCGCCCGGGACACGGCGGCTTCCGTTTGGACGGGAACAGAAATGCTGATCTGGGGGGATGGGACTGAAGGGTGGCGCTACCATCCGAAAACCAATGTCTGGCGGGCGATGAGTGTTGCCGGTCAGCCGGCCAACCGGGACGAACCGATGGCGGTTTGGACGGGGACCGAAATGATCGTATGGGGAGGTGTCACTGCCGGGGTTTATGTGAATACCGGGGGACGTTATAATCCAGTGACGGATACATGGACAGCCACCACCACCACGAATGCTCCCTCGGTCAGGGCGTTTGGTTCCGCCGTCTGGACAGGCAGTGAAATGATTGTGTTTGGGGGGGTGTCCAGTTCTGCGGTGTTGGGGGATGGCGGGCGATACAATCCGGCATTGGGTGCCAATGGGACGTGGTCCACCCTGTCAACCACCAGTGCGCCTGGCCTCCGCTACTTCCATACAGCGGTTTGGAGTGGCAGCGGGATGATCGTCTATGGGGGACGGAACGGCGCAGCAGCCCTGAATGATGGAGCCAGATTTAACCCTGCCGCAGGTGGCACATGGACGGCGTTGCCGGTGGGGCCATCTGCCCGATTCTATCACACCGCACTGTGGACTGGCACGGGGATGATCGTGTGGGGCGGCTCCGATACAGGCGGTGCCACTCCTCTGAAAACGGGCGGCATTTACCGGCCGCTGACCAATGATTGGGCGGCTACCGGCACGGCTGGAGCGCCGGATGCCCGTCTGCAGCATGGTGCGGTTTGGACAGGCACTGAGATGATCGTCTTTGGAGGCACCACCAGTGCCAGCAGCTTCGCCTATTCCGCCAGTGGTGGGCGCTATAACGTTTCCAATAATTCCTGGGTCCTGACCACCCTGAACGGAGCCCCTGCCGCCAGAGTCAGGCCGAATCTGGCCTGGAGTGGCGATCAATTGACGGTTTGGGGCGGGTCCAACGGGTCTCCCTTGGCGGAGGGCGGAAATTACCGGCTTGGTCAAACCTTTTACCTTTATCAACGTCCATGATCCGGGTGCTTTTTGGATTGGCAGGCAGTGTCGCGCTGGCTGGCGCGCAGGTGCGGCAGGGTGGGGTGTATCAGATTCAAAGTGAGACCCTGAATGCTGGCGGGGGCACGGCTTCGGGAGGGAACTATTCCGTGCTGCAGACGCTGCCTGCCCTGGGTGGGGCGGCGGCGGGCGGAGCCTATGCACTGTTGTCAGGTTTTGCGGGGCAGTGGGGCGTGAGTGGGGGCACGGGCTCCGGGCCGGCGGCCTTTGCAGCGTGGCAGACGGCTTTTTTTGGAGACCCCTCGGATACCCAGGCGGGACCATATCTGGACCCGGATGGGGATGGGGTGCCGAATCTGCTGGAGTTCGCCTTCAACCTGCCGCCGCTGACGCCCGGCGGACCCCTCGCAGTGCCGGGGGCCTTGTCAGGATTGCCTTGGATCCGGGAGGAATCGCTGGACGGCGCACGTTATTATACGATGGATTACATCCGGCGGAAAAACGCCGGATCGTTTTTGCCGGAGTTTTCCCATGATATGGTCTCTTGGGCTCCGGTGGCCTTTACGGTGCTGAGCGGGCCAGTTTCGGTGAGCGGGGCCTATGAGCGTCTTAAGCTGCGGCTGGGAGCTGCGATCGTGGCGGGCGACAAGGTTTTTTACCGGATGAAGGCGGTCATTCAGTAAGTGCCGGCATTGGTGATCCAGGTGTCCTTCTGTTCAAATTCCATTTTCCTCTGGAGGGTCAGGGTTTTTTAGGCGCTGGCAGCAGCCCGGTGCGGTCTTCGGCACTCAGGCCAGGGGCGTTGGTCACCCATTGGGTGGCGGCGGCATTGTCGCGGCGGGCCCATTGGCGCACGTTCGATTTCAGTTGGAGGGAACGGGTGGTGGGATCCTGGATGGTGGAGGCCCAAGTGAGCGCAGCTTCGGGGTCGGTGCGCATCTGACTGTTGGCCAGGGTGACAATGCCCTGGTCTTTGCTGGAGCCGGCCGGCTGGTCGACGAGCCATGTGCTGGCTTTTTCCGGCTCGGTTTCGGCCCAGGTGCCCATCACGTTGCCCATGGCTTCCTTACGGCCTTCGCCTTCCGGCTGGGTGGTCACCCAAGCAGCAGCTTCCGCCGGATTGCGGTTGGCCCAACGGCTGGCGACCGCTCCGGTATATTTGTCCTGCTCCTCCGTGGGCAGCGTGGCAAGGTGGGCGGCGGCAGCCTTGGGGTCCTTGCCAGCCCATCCGTTGAGGGCTTTTTTGGTGGATTCCGTTTTTTCTTCGCCTTCCAGACCGCTGGCCCATTTCAGGGCCGCCTGGGGATCTTTGTTGGCCCAGCTTTCCGCAATTTGCCCCATCAGGCGGTCCCGGCTTTCCCCGGGGGGCAATTCGGAGGCGGTGCGCGTGGCGGCGAGGGGATCATCGCCCATCATGCCTCCTACCAATCCGGAATAAGCCCCGGCTTTGGTGTCTTCCGGCAGGGACTTCGCCCAGGTCATGGCCCCCGCGGGATCGGTGCGGGCCCATTCCCGGGCGACGCCAAGGGCGGCGAAAGCACCCACGCGGGGCATTTTCAGGATAGGGTTGTCAGGATCATTGAAAAATTTGGCGGCCTGCTGGGGGTCCTTGCTGGCCAGGCTGGCGAGCACGGTGACGGTGCCGAATCCCCGGGTCATCATGTCCTGACCATTAAGCCAGGTGACGGCGCGCTCGGGTTGTTCCAAGCCAAAGCGGGTCATCATCAGGTGCATGGCAAAGAGCCGCTCGGGGTCGAAATTCCCCGCCTGCAATTGCTGGCTCACGTTTTGGATTTCCTCCTCCAGTTGGTCGCCTTTCAGATTTTGGACGAAAGCAAAGATGCCCTGAAACCGGTCGAGAGGGCCGGGCGCGCCCATGATGGAGTTGAGTCCATCCCCCTGCATCCCGGCGGGCATGGGAATGAGGGTGCGGCTGGCCATTTCGCGGGCTGCCTCTGCCTTGGCGGCGGAGGTGGCATTGGCGGAGGCTTCCAGGATTTTCAATTGGGTGATCGCTTCAGCAGCGGTGGTCGCGCGGGCATGGCCGAACCAATAGCCGCCCAGAGCTGCAATTGAGGTCAGGACCAGGGCAGGGAGGAAGGAGGCAGCTTTCATATCAGGCTATACGGCACAGGGTTGGACCTGAGGGGGTCTATTTTGCGGCGGGGGGGGCCGCAGAGATGGTGCGGCCTTTTCCCGTCATCCAGGCCCGCTTGGCACTGGCATGGAGGGCGCTCAGGTCAGCTTTGGTTTGCACGCGGAATTCGATGGTGTGGGCGTGCGTGGCCAAGGGATAGTCCTTTTGCACCTTTTGCCAGGTTTTGTCCGTCCCGGTGCGGTCGGCGGCGCTCTCCGCCAGTTCCGTGAGCCTCGTTTTGGCCACTTCGGCCGCAGCGGTGCCTCCTCCAGGCAGGGCGGCTTCCATGAAATAAAACCGGGCGAGGGCATCGCCTTCGGTGACGATGTTCATCTCCGTGACGCGGCCCCCGGGGAGGTTGAATTCGTGCAGGCTGACCACACTGATTTTATTGAGCAGGACCGTGTAGTTCCCGCCAGGCAGGGTGCAGTCCCAGAAGCTGTTTTGGGCTTCCGCATCGGTAAGCGATGAGACCGGGGCAGGGGACTGGGCAGACGCCAGGCTGACGCAGGCGAGGAATAGCAAAAAGGAGACAGCTTTCATGAAGGGAACGTGGCAGAGAATGCCGGGCTTGTCACGTGGCAGATCCAAGGATCATTTCATCAGTTCCTCGTGACCTATACTCCTCAACTGGATCGGATAGCCCTGGCAATCAGGGGATCACGGATGGCTTCGTCTTGGGCGAAGAGCAGGACTCGGCTGAGGATGTCAACGGCGGCGGGGTCGTCTTCGGCAAATGGCAGAAAGATCCGGCCCCGCTCGGTTTTCTGATCGCTGATGACCGGAATCATTGCCCCGGGGACACGGTGGACGATCCCGCTCCCGGGATGGATCCGATAGTTCGCCAGCTTGCCGGAGATCAAAATATGTTTGCTTCCTATTTCGACATTGGACAGTCCGAGCAATCGGCAGGTCTCGCGGACCAGAGCGGCCCGGGATTCAAGGGTTGAGGCGGAAGTTTCCGGGGCTGCCCCTGTCGCATGGGCGACGCTCACAACGAGGTCAATATCCCGCAGCACCTCGCTGAAAATCCGGTTTGAAAGAGTGCTGACCGGCAGACTGCGGAAGGGTTTGGCCGTGGTAAAATACACATGGTCGAGGGTGACCTCCGGTGTCTGATGGGGAAAGTGAAAGGACTCTTCAAAGGAAATCCACGCCACGATCCCATCATTCCGGAAGAACCGGTGGAGCCCCTGGTCCGGGTGGAAGATCCATCCGCGCTTGGCAAGAATGGCCAGCACTTGATGGGTCAGGAGGCGCGGTTTTTGGAAACGCCGGATCATTCCCCGCTCCACATTCCTTTCCTGATCCGTGGGCAGATAGAGTTCACGAAAGACTTGTTTAAAGGGCTGAACGATTTTCTTCGTGAAGATCTCATGCTGCCACAAATGCCATTGTTCCGCAGGCAGGAAATCAACCGGATGGGCCAGGAGCAGTTCCGTCGCTTCGGAAGGCCATGGGGTGAGTTGGCTTTCCATCCCGCAGAGTCCGGATTGGGTCGGGAAGCCCATCATTCCACTTTCCGTCGCGAGGATCAGCCGTTCCAGCAGACCTTCCGGGCGCCCCCCTTCAACCCGGTGACCGCTGCGGCTCCGGCACCAGAACCGGAGGTGCCACCGAAGTCTGCACCGTGGACGTCAAGCCCCTCCTGCGACGCGGAGCGTCCTGGAATCCCTCCGGGTCGTGTGTTAGCGGCGCAGCAGCCCGAGGAGATAGCGGATTTCATCGTCCACCTGGGATTCGTCCGTGACGGTGCGGCGGATTTCCTCGCGGAGGGTGACCCCGAATTCCCGGCGGAGGTCGAGCGCGGCTTGTTTCACGGCGTTTTCGCTCATGGCGAGAGCGGCGGCGATTTCCTGATATTTTGCGGTGTCCCCGCCGCTCAGCAGCCCACGCAATTGCAGGAACACGGGTTCGCGTCCGCGCGAGGCGAGGCGGGCATGGAGCGCTGAGAGCGCGTTGTCATAAACCGCCCGCGCCCAGTGGCGGTCGAAGGCCTCTTCAGGCGGGGCGTCGCCCGCGATGGGCATGACTCCGGCGGCTTCCAAGGCGTCGAGGGAGAGGGGTTGCTGGCCACCGCCGCGTTTTTGGGCGGTAGCGGCGCGGTATTGATCGGTGCGCCAGTGCTTGAGGGCGGCGAGGAGGAAGGAGCGGAAGAGGCCGTTGCCGGGTTCGATGCGGCGCAGGAATTCCTTGCTGAGCAGATGGGCGAAGAATCCCTGAACGTCGTCAGCGGCGGAGTGGTGATCAGCCCCTCGGCGGCGCAGGAAGACGTAGAGCGGCTGCCAGTAGGCGCAGGCGAGGCGCTCCCAGCCGGCGAGGGATGCCGAGGGCACTTCGCCCTGCGCCTGAAGCAGCATGGACCAGGCGGTGACGGGGAAAGCACCGCCGCCGGTCATGCCGGAATCGGATTGGGGGGCGGAGTGGTCGGCTGGCTTCGTGATGGGCAATTTATAAAGTTAAGGCGGTCTCTCTGCAAGCCACGACTGGGTTTCCGCCCGGGCAGCCCGGAAGTTACCCGAATTTTACAGGAATTTCGGCTGACACATGGCGGAAAATTTCGTGAATGGGAGCAACATGCCTTCCAACCACGCCTCACTTTGTCCCGAATGCGGCGCGCCGCTGGAGGCGGACGGGGTGTGCCTTGCCTGTATGTTTGGCGAGGCGCTGGCGGCAAAGGATGCTGAGGGAGGAATGGAGGAGGCGGACAGCCGGTTCGGGATTTTTACCCCGCAGGTGGCAGGGCATTTTGGGAAATATAGCCTGCGGCGAAAGCTGGGCGCGGGTGGCATGGGGGTGATCTGGGAGGCAGAGGACACGGCGGTGCAGTGCGTGGTGGCGCTGAAGATGATCCGCGGGTTCGTCTTTGCCACGGAGCAGGATAAGCTGCGATTCCGCACCGAGGCGCAGGCGGTGGCGCAATTGGATCATCCGCACATCGTGCCGGTGTATGAAGTGGGCGAGGTGGAGGGGCAGCCGTTTTTCACCATGAAGCTGCTGGAGGGCGACGCGCTTTCGGAGCGACTGAAGGCGGGCGCGCTCGGGGCGAAGGACGCCGCAGGCACCATGGAAAAGCTGGCGCGGGCCGTGCAGCACGCCCATGAGCGCGGCGTGCTGCACCGCGATTTGAAGCCGGGCAATGTGCTCTTCGACAAAGCGGGCGAGCCTTTTCTCACCGACTTCGGGCTGGCGAAACTGATGGACTCGGAGCAGGGCCTGACGCTTTCCCACGCCCAGGTGGGCACACCCCAATACATGTCGCCGGAACAGGCGCGGGGCCGCGCACGGGATGTGACGACGGCGAGCGATGTCTGGGCGCTGGGCGCGATGCTTTACCAGATGCTCACAGGGCGCCTGCCATTCCCAGGCAGCACGCCGGCGGAGATTTTCAGCCACATCGCGCACGATGAACCGGTGTCGCTGCGCACGCTGGCGGCATCGACGGACAGCGATTTGGAGACGCTGTGTCTTCGCTGTCTGGAAAAGGAGCCCGCGCGCCGCTTGCCGTCCGCCGGGGAACTCGCGGACGAGCTGGCCCGCTGGCTGCGCGGTGAGCCGATCCGTTCCCGCCGCGTGACGGGCCGCGAACGTGCGCTGCGCTGGATGCAGCGGTATCCGTGGCGCGTGGCGGCGGCGGCGGCGCTGGTGGTTTCGCTGCTGGCGGGCACGATCGTGAGTCTGGCACTGTGGCGAAGATCGGAAACAAACCGCCGCACTGCGGTGGAGAGCGGTGAACGGGCGACTAAGATCGCTGAGGATGAACGACGAACAGGGTATGTCTCCACGATGTCCGCAGCGCTCGCAGCGCGGGAGCGGCACGATTTTGCGAGAGCGAGGCAATTGCTAACCGCAGCGCCGGAGGAGCACCGGGGCTTTGAGTGGCGGTTGCTGGATCAGTTGTGCGCGGGCGATCAGCGTTCGCTCTTCCGGCTGCCCGGCGGAGCCTTGCCGGATGCCCTGAGCGCAGGGCCGGATGTTGAGTCGCTCGCCATCGTTACGCATGATGGCGTGCTGCATTTATGCCGCCCGGACGGTTCAGCACTGCGCCCGCCGCGCCGGCTGCCGGTGCTGTCCGGCAAGCCCGATGCTGCAAAGCTCAATCCGAATGAATATCACAGCCTGCTCTATGCGCCAGGCGGCCGGTATTTTACCTGTTCCTTCCGGAATACGGTCCGGGTATTCGATGCGGAAACGCTGGAGGTCGTGATGGAACGCTCTGAATTCCTCATTCAGCCGCAGATGGCTTGGCTGGATGAACGCCGCCTGCTCTTCGGCAATGACCGGAGCACAGTCCTCAATTCGGGCACCTGCGCGTGGATCTTTGATGTGCAGGACCGCAGCACCCTGGAGCTGCCGCAGGCATGGAGCGCACCGCTCGCTGTCTCCGCAGACCGCAGCGTGGTGGCGCTGACCGGACCGGCCCAGCGGGAGGTGTCCTTCCTCCGTGCGACGGATCTCCCGGGTGCGGCCCCGCTGCAGAACGCCACGCCCATCGGGCGCTGGACCCATCGTTCCTTCGGAGCGCCGGGATGGGGGAAAGTGCTGGCGCTGTCAGCCGATGGCCGATACTTCGCCACGCTCTGCGGCCCATTCGATAACCCTGCGCATTATCTTGAGGTCGCGGAGACGGCCACCGGCCGGACGCTGCTGCGGCGGCAGCGCTTCCGGGAGGCCATGACGGGATTGGTGTTGCATCCCACGGAGCCGCTGGTCGCCGTCGTCGGGACGGATGCCGTCGTCCGGATGCTCGACTTTCTGAGGCCTATCCCCGAAGGCCTGCCCACCTATGACGACGACTGCGATCCGTTCATCCGCGAGCCGCTCAACGGCGATGGCGCGCACAGTCCACCGCGCCGTCTGCTCACGCGGAGTGCGCAAAACGGGCGCGCCATCTTTTTGCTGGGACACGAAGGCCGCGGCACCGGCGTGGTCTTCGCGCGGGATGGCGCGAGTCTCTTCACGTCCGCCGCCGACGGCACGGTGCGCTGCTGGAATCCCTCCGTGCCGACACCGCCCGCGCGCATCACCAGCGTGTCTCTGACCCAGCTCGAGCGGCATCCGTCCGCCTCGCTGGATGGCTCCCGCCTGCTGTATTCCATCGGAGACCACTCCGTGCGCTACTGGCAGGAAGGCCGTGGCTACACCACCCTCGCGGACGACCACCTGCCGCTTGCCGTGCTGCCCGCGGGCCGCCTCGCCACCATGGAGCGCAAGACCAGCGACATCATTCTCTGGCAGGAGGAGGGCGGGGGCATCCGGGAAACAGATCGCATCCCTGGTCCGGGCTACATTCAAGGCTTCAATGGCCTGCTGCGCGGCCTGGTGTTTCCCGGCGGAACGAAAATCGCCGGCATCACGCCGGGGCGCGTCTTTGTCGTGGATCTGGAAAAACGGACCGTCTCCGCCACCAGCGATCAAGGCTGGGAAACCGGCCCATCCCGCGCCTGGGACATGGCGATCTCTCCCGATGGCCGCCACCTCGCCGCCACCGGTCTGGGGCGGCGTGTCCGCCTCTACGATCCATTGGACCTGACAAAACCCGCCCCGCCCATCGGCGAATTCCGCTCCTACGACACCGCGCTGGTTTTTCATCCCGACGGCAGCCGCCTCTACTGCGGCAACAAGGACGGCCGCGTCCGCGTCTTCGACACCACCACCTGGACGGAACTCCCGGAGGAAAGCTGGCAGGCCCACAGCGGCGCCGTCACCGCCCTCGCCATCAGCAATGAAACGCGTCTCCTCGCCAGCTCCGGCGACACCACGATCAAGCTCTGGCTGACGGCAAAAGCCGCCGGTGCCGCCCGCGTCGAGATGCTGAGCTTCTCCACCTATTTCCCGGCCGCCTGGCTCCACTTTGGCCGCGCCGCGGACGGAAGCGACCGCTCGCTCCTGCACGCCCAGCCCTTCTGCCCGCTGGAAATCTGGCCTGGCTCCCGAGGCCCGGTCATCGCGACACCGCCGGACAGAATCAGCCCACTGAAAGTCCTGCGGGCGCCTTGATTCCGGCCCTTTCTGAAAAAGTTTCACATTCCGCCTGACCTTCGTCCGAAGGATTCGTGGAAGTGGATGGACCCGGCGGCTTCTGCCGCATGCACCGCAGTGTTTCAAAACCATTCCATGAAAGCGATACGCATCCTCACCCTCATCACCGCCCTGTTCTCCGTTGGCACCGCCCTTGCCGCCGACTCCGCGCAGGCGACGCCTCCAGTCTCCCTCACGGGGGAAAAGGCCGTCGCTCAGCTCAAGGAGAGCGGGCAGTATGACTCCCTCGCTGCTGCCTACGAGGCGGCCCGCCATGCGGTGCGGGCGGACGAGGCGGAGCCGGACGGCGTGCTCCACGCGCAGAACCCGGGGCACGGGTTGAGTGCCAGCTTTGACCGCCATGGCCTGCAGCTCTCGGTGCAGCGGCACGGCTCGGACGGCGGGCGGCTCACCACCCGCTGGCGGCTGGATTCGGTCGGGCGCGACGGCGCGGTGGAGAAAGTCCCCGCCGGCGACGCGCTGCGGCGCGACGGGCAGCGCGCCGAGATCGTGCGCGCCGGGCTGGGGCTTACCGAGTGGTTCGTCAATCGCCCTTCCGGTCTGGAGCACGGCTTCACCCTCGACCGCCGCCCGGCGGGCGCGGGGCCGCTGCGGCTGGACATCGCCATCGAGGGCGATCTCCGCCCGGTCCCCGGGGCCGACGGCCAGCGGATCGAACTCCGCGACGCGGCGGGTGCGAAGGTGCTCGACTACGACAAGCTGCGCGTCTGGGACGCGGCGGGCCAGGAGCTTCCCGCTCGCATTGAGCAGGCCGCGGCGGGCGGGCTGCGCTTCCGGGTCGAGGACGCGGGTGCCCGCTATCCGCTGACCATTGATCCCACCTTCACCCAACAGGCGTATCTCAAGGCGTCCAACACCGGGGCGAACGACCAGTTCGGCACTTCGGTGGCGGTCAACGGCAATACCATCGTTGTCGGGGCTCCCGGTGAGGCCAGCAGCACGACGGGTGTCAACAGCACGCCCGATGAAAGCGCCAACAATGCCGGAGCGGCCTATGTGTTTGTGCGTATCGGCAGCACCTGGACTGAGCAGGCGTATCTCAAGGCGTCCGGCACCGGGGCGGACGACGCGTTCGGCGTCTCGGTGGCGGTCTCCGGCGACACCCTCGTCGTCGGGGCTGACAAAGAGGACAGCGGCACGGCGGGCATCAACAGCACGCCCGATGAGAGCGCACTCAATGCCGGAGCGGCTTATGTGTTTGTGCGCAGCAGCGGCACCTGGACCCAGCAGGCCTATCTCAAGGCGGCCAACGCCGGGGCGGGCGACCAGTTCGGCTACCCGGTGGCGGTCGACGGCGACACCGTCGTCGTCGGGGCCATCTCGGAGGACAGCAGCACGACGGGCAGCGACAGCACGCCCGATGAGGGCGCACCCAATGCCGGGGCGGCCTATGTGTTTGTGGGCAGCAGCGGCATCTGGACCCAGCAGGCCTATCTCAAGCCCGCCGCCGTCGGCACCACGCAGGTGGGCGACCAGTTCGGCATTTCGGTGGCGGTCTCCGGCGGCACCGTCGTCGTCGGGGCTAACCGTGAGGACAGCAGCACGTTGGGCATCAGCAGCACGCCCAATGAGAGCGCACTCAATGCCGGAGCGGCCTATGTGTTTCTGCGCAGCAGCGGCACCTGGACCCAGCAGGCCTATCTCAAGCCCGCCGCCGTCTTCACCACGCAGGCGGGCGACGAGTTCGGCAATTCGGTGGCGGTCTCCGGCGACACCATCGCCGTCGGGGCTCCCGGTGAGGACGGCGGCAATGAGGGCGCCAGAAGCTCGGGAGCGGCCTATGTGTTTGCGCGCAGCGCAGGCACCTGGACCCAGCAGGCCTACCTTAGGGCTGCCAGCGGGGTGGAATACGACAGTTTCGGCTGGTCGGTGGCGGTCTCCGGCGACACCGTCGCCGCCGGGGCATTCAAAAAATCCTTCGACGTTAGCGAGGCCGGGGCGGCCCATGTGTTTGTGCGCACTGTCAGCACCTGGACCGAGCGGACCCCCTTCCTCAGGGCGTCCCCCTACGGGGCGGACGACCAGTTCGGCGGGTCGGTGGCGGTATCGGGGGACACGGTGGTCTTTGGTGCCACGTTTGAGGACAGCGGCACCACGGGCAGCAACAGCACGCCCAATGAGAGCGCCAGCAATGCCGGAGCGGCCTATGTCTTTACCCTGATCCCCGACCCGACGCTCACCAGCGTGAGCCCGAACACCGGCAGCACCGCAGGCGGCACGTCGGTGACGCTCACTGGCACGAACTTCACCGGAGCGACGAACGTAAGGTTTGGCGGCACCGCCGCCACGAACAGAGTAGTGGTCAATGACACCACCATCACCTGCACCACCCCGGCCCGCGCCGCCGGGACCGCCAGCGTGCTGGTCACCACCCCCGGTGGCACCAACCCCGCGAACACGCTCTTCACCTACGTCACCCCGCCGCCGCCGACCCTCACCAGCGTGAGTCCCGCCACCGGCACTACCGCAGGCGGCACGTCCGTGACGCTCACCGGCACGAACTTCACCGGCGCGACGAACGTAAGGTTTGGCGGCACCACCGCCACGAACAGAGTAGTGGTCAATGACACCACCATCGCCTGCACCACCCCGGCCCGCGCCGCCGGGACCGCCAGCGTGCTCGTGACCACGCCCGGCGGCACCAACGCGGCAAACACGCTCTACACCTATGTCACCCCGCCGACGCTCTCCAGCGTGATCCCTAACATTGGCACCACCGCAGGCGGCACGGCGGTGACGCTCACCGGCACGAACTTCACTGGAGCCACCGCCGTGACCATCGGCGGCGCGGCGGCCACGAGCGTCTCCGTGACTAACGCCACCACCCTCACCTGCACCACCCCGGCAGGCAGTGCAGGCAGCGCCAGCGTGCTCGTCACCACCCCCGGCGGTAGCAATGCCGCGAACACGCTCTACAGCTATGTGGTGCCCGCTCCCACCGTCACCGCCGTCTCCCCCGCCAGCGGCAGCACCCTCGGTGGCACCAGCGTGACCATCACCGGCACCGACTTCACCGGAGCCACCTCCGTAACCATCGGCGGCACTGCCGCCACAAGTGTTGTCGTGGTGGATGCCACCACCCTTACCGCTACTACCCCGGCAGGCAGCGCAGGCAGCGCCAGCGTGCTCGTCACCACTCCTGGCGGCACCAATGCGGCGAACACACTCTTCACCTATGTCGTCCCGCCGACGCTCACCAGCGTGAGTCCGAACACCGGAACCACCGCAGGCGGCATCAACGTGACGATCAGCGGCACCGACTTCACTGGAGCCACCGCCGTGACCATCGGCGGCGCGGCGGCCACGAGCGTCTCCGTGACTAACGCCACCACCCTCACCTGCACCACCCCGGCAGGCAGTGCAGGCAGCGCCAGCGTGCTCGTCTCCACTCCTAGCAGCCTGTCGGACTTAGTCCTAAAACCTTAAAAACCTGGGTATTCAGATTTCGCGGCCGTTTGAAGTCCCTGTTTGCTGGAAAACCTGGCTCTTATAGCAAAGAATTCCTGGCCCGGGGCCGCACTCTGCGCCAAAGTCTTAT
>CAMDJM010000033.1 GCA_945900785.1 Akkermansia muciniphila | reverse complement strand
CTACCAAGGTTAGACCCTGTGGCTCTCGCGGAAGGCTTGGCCTCCATCATTCCCCCGGATACCTTTGAGGGACAGGAACACCTCGTCTTCCGGGACCGGCAAACCGGAACCGCCGTCAAGTTGACCCACCCTTCTGCCTTCGGGGCACGGGGCAGTTTGTCCGGGTATCTGATCCAGATGAAGGTCATGAATGATTTTTTTGACGATGAAGTCACCATCAACGGCACGGTGCAGTATCCAGGAGAGCCTGGCTCAAGACTGGTTTCTACTCAGCCCTGGGTGCACGGTGAGGAATCGACGCTGGAGGAGATCGGCGTCTACATGCGCCGGAAGGGGTATCTGCAAATGTTCGAAGGTGCTTGGTGGAATCCCTCCAGCGAAATGCAGGTCACCGATGCCCTACCCAAAAACTTCCGCACCGACCGTCACCGCCAGGTCTATCCCATCGATCTGATCATTGCCTGGCCATCCTTAAGGGCTCAGGAACGCATTGAGGATATGGTGAATGCACAACCACAGCCTGATCCCCTACCGGAGCCAGGTCCAGAACAGTTCACTCCGTAAACTTTTAACTTAATATATTTTATGCTTGGATGGCACTTTACCGTCTACAAATCAGCCAGCAATGAACCAGGTGGCAGGGCTGAGCTTGCCGTCTGGCAGGCCGCCGTCAGCGGGCTCCAATGGCTCGATCAACTCGTGAAGGAAGAGAAGGCCATCAGCCTTGGTGGAGACGGTTATCCATATACCTTCAAAGCCCAGACCAAGGTTCTGAAACCCGTCGTCTTCGGCGGCCCTCCCTATGCGAATGCGGTTTGGGGATTTGATCACGGCGACATCCTGCTGCCAGGGTGGGCCGGGAGAACCCGCATCGACCGCAATGTGTGGGAGGCCTGCGATCCTGACGAATGGCTCGACATCATTGTCTACGATGAAAGCTGACCTCCCACCGCCCGACCATCAACCTCCACCTCAAGTATTGCCCGCTTCCCTCCGCCAATTCCCACGCCGCGATCAAAGCCCATGAAAACTGAACCCACCCCCATTGAAGCGTCAACGTTTATTCAAAACCAAGCCGGGGAATGGGACGACGCCTGGCTTCAAAGCCAATGTGCCATCGCCCGGGCTTATCACCAACTGGGGATGCTGGATGAGGCGGAGGCCGCCCTGCTATTGCCGCCGGGTGTCCCGGAGCAATGGCATGGTCTAACTCAGGCCGGGCTCGCTCTGATATCCTGGGCCCGCGGGGACATGCAGGCTGTCGTGGACATCTCCTATCCATGGCGACACCTCGTGCCCCAACGGCAAATTTGGTTCGGGATGGTCGCTGCCGCTTTGAAGAACTGTGGACGGTATGCGGATGCCATCGCGCTCCAGGAACGCGGCATGGCCTTGAATGGCACCAGCCCGCACGACTGCTACAATTTGGCCTGCTTTCACACCCAGGCGGGCAACTATCACCATGCCCTTTCGATCCTCGTGGAAGGGCTGTCATGGGATAGCTTCGCCCGGTGCAAGGTCATCGTGGATACCGACCTCCAGCCCCTCTGGCAGCGGCTGCCCGCCTTGAGCGCGATACCAGAAATGCGCGCCATGCTGGGCAGTCCCGACTTGGCCATGCTCGCGGACTTCCGGTTCGTCATACCACGTGAACCTCTATGGGATCCGCCGGACTGCCGGAACCTCCCCCCCGCGTTCGGAAGGCATCTCGTCTATTCGCCTGAGCACCGCCTTTTCTGCATGGACCCCTCGGCCCCGGACTTAGTGAAGCGGAACTTCAAACAATGGACCCGGGACCTCGCCCGCGCCAACCAGCGGCTGATCCGACGCGCGATTCATCGAAATTGACCTTTTGGGGGGTTACGTGGTGTCACACTTCCCCTGGTCAATCACGGCCTGCCCTGGCATTTTATCCTTTACGAATTCGATTTTTGACAGGAATATCAGGAATTTCTTGGGGCGCGTCGCCACCCAGGGCTGCGCCCGGCGAAATCGGGCGCATCCTATAATTTTTCGGCAAGTCACCTATCCACACCAACATGAATACCCAGCTTCTCTTTTCCGCCCTCCTTTGGTTGGTCCCCTTTGCCCCCTGCGGCTACGCCGACACGCTGAGGGGCAAGACACCGCCACTTGCCTCGCCCGATCAGGTGCCGGAAGGGCTGGTCAAGTCGGATTGGCAGAGTATCCGCGCCGCCTACGAGGCAGGCCGTCATGCCTTCCAGCCGGTCGAAGACGGATGGCAGGCGGGGAATCCGGGGCAGCAGTGGCTGACAACTTTTGATGGGCAAGGTTTCACGGTGACGCCCGATGGGGGAGGATGGACGTGGGGCTTGGAATTGGTGGGATATGGAAAGGCAACCGGGGTGCAGCAGGAGGGGGAAAAGATTTCCTATGCCAGGGCGGATGGGCTGACCGAGTGGTTCGTCAATGACACCTGCGGACTCGAACAGGGATGGACGTTTGCCAATCGCCCGGAGCGGGCGGGTGCCAGCGGCCCGGTGCGCCTCGATCTCACGGTGCGTGGCGGCCTGCGCCCACAGGTTTCCCCGGAGGGAGCCAGCGTCGCGTTCCTGAATGAATCCGGCAGCGCGGCGCTGACCTACGGCGGACTCAAAGCGTGGGACGCAGACGGCAAAACCGTGGCCGCCCGCTTTGCGATAGGTGAACCTGGAGGCCAATCGCTTGGCGTGGTCGTTGATGACGCCGGGGCGAAGTATCCCATTACCGTTGATCCAATCGCCCAGCAGGCTTACCTCAAGGCTTCCAATACGGGAGCGAACGACACTTTCGGTTATTCCGTTTCCGTCTCCGGTGACACGGTGGTGGTCGGAGCTCCCGGCGAAGGCAGCAGCGCGACCGGGGTGAATGGAAACCAATCTGACAATTCGAGCTTCTCGTCTGGTGCGGCCTACGTATTTGTTCGCAATGGAGCAACGTGGAGCCAGCAGGCTTATCTGAAGGCTTCCAATACGGGAGCGGGCGACGGTTTCGGGACTTCCATTTCCGTCTCCGGTGACACAGTGGTGGTCGGAGCTTACCGCGAAGCCAGCAGCGCGACCGGGGTGAATGGAAACCAATCTGACAATTCGGCTCCGGAATCTGGTGCGGCCTACGTGTTTGTGCGCAACGGAGCAACGTGGAGCCAACAGGCCTACCTCAAGGCTTCCAATACGGGGGCAAGGGACTTCTTCGGGAGATCCGTTTCCGTCTTCGGTGACACGGTGGTGGTTGGAGCTAGCGGCGAAGACAGCAACGTGAGCGGGGTGAATGGAAACCAAGCAGACAATTCGGCTGCGGGTTCTGGTGCGGCCTACGTGTTTGTGCGCAACGGAGCCACGTGGAGCCAACAGGCTTATCTTAAGGCTTCCAATACGGGAGCGGGCGACATATTAGGGTCTTCCATTTCCGTCTCCGGTGACACAGTGGTGGTCGGAGCTTACGGCGAAGGCAGCAGCGCGACCGGGGTGGATGGAAACCAATCTGACAATTCGGCTGCGGATTCTGGTGCGGCCTACGTATTTGTGCGCAACGGAGCCACGTGGAGCCAACAGGCCTACCTCAAGGCTTCCAATACGGGAGCTGGTGACTACTTCGGGACTTCCGTTTCCGTCTCCGGTGACACGGTGGTGGTCGGAGCTCAAGGCGAAGCCAGCAGCGCGACCGGGGTGAATGGCAACCAATCCAACAATTCAAGTTTGCAATCAGGAGCGGCCTACGTGTTTGTGCGCAACGGAGCAACGTGGAGCCAACAGGCCTACCTCAAGGCTTCCAATACGGGGGCGGGCGACGGTTTCGGGACTTCCGTTTCCGTCTCCGGTGACACGGTGGTGGTCGGAGCTTACGGCGAAGACAGCAGCACGACCGGGGTGAATGGAAACCAATCTGACAATTCGGCTGCGTATTCTGGTGCGGCCTACGTATTTGTGCGCAACGGAGCCACGTGGAGCCAACAGGCCTACCTCAAGGCTTCCAATACGGGGGCGGGCGACGGTTTCGGGAATTCCGTTTCCGTCTCTGGTGACACGGTGGTGGTCGGAGCTAACCGCGAGGACAGCAGCGCGACCGGGGTGAATGGAAATCAATCTGACAATTCGGCTGCATTTTCTGGTGCGGCCTACGTGTTTGTGCGCAACGGAGCCACGTGGAGCCAACAGGCCTACCTCAAGGCTTCCAATAGGGGAGCGGAAGACTTATTCGGGGGTTCGGTTTCCGTCTCCGGTGACACGGTGGTAGTCGGAGCTTACTACGAAGACAGCAGCGCGACGGGGGTGAATGGAAACCAGTCTGACAATTCAAGTGGGTCTTCTGGTGCGGCCTACGTGTTTGGCGGATTGGGTGATGTTACTTTAACAACTTCCGCAGTGAACGGAGTTCTGACCGGTGCTGGTGATTACGTAACTGGCAGCACCGCCACGCTTACCGCCACCGCCGCACCTGGTTATGCTTTTAGTGGCTGGACCGGCGATGCATCTGGCACCTCGAATCCATTGTCAGTTTTGATGAATTCCAACAAGACGATTGGGGCTACCTTCACCCGGCAATACAGCCTGTTCGCATCCCCGCTGACCAACGGAACTATCACTGGGGCTGCCTCGGGCGGAATATACCTCACGGGAACCACGGCCACCCTCACGGCCACACCAAACCCCGGCTACGTTTTCACCGGCTGGACCGGTGATGCCAGTGGCACAGCAAACCCACTGTCCGTCCTGATGACTTCCGACAAGACGATAGGAGCCACCTTCACCCGGCAATACACGCTGACCGCCACCACGCCGGTCAACGGGACGATTACCGAGCTTGCTCCTGGCGGCAAATACCTCACGGGAACCACGGCCACCCTCACCGCCAACCCAAACCCCGGCTACGTTTTCACCGGTTGGACCGGTGATGCCAATGGCACCGCGAACCCACTGACCGTCCTGATGACTTCCGACAAGACGATTGAGCCCACCTTCACCCGGCAATACACGCTGACCGCCACCACGCCGGTCAACGGGACTATTACCGGGCTTACTTCTGGCGGCAAATACCTCACGGGAGCCACGGCCACCCTCACAGCCACATCAAACCCCGGCTACGTTTTCAGCGGCTGGAGCAATGATGCCAGCGGCACCGCTAACCCACTGTCGGTCCTGATGGACTCGGACAAGACGATTGGAGCCAACTTCGAACCGGACCCGAGCGATGTCGACGGGGACGGTTTATCCGCGTATCTGGAACGGGTGGTGTATGGCACCAATCCAAACTTGGCGGATACCGATGCGGATGGGCTGACGGACGCATGGGAGGTGGGCTTGGGGCGATTCTCGATCATCCAGGGAACTTTCACCTGGGAACAAGCCCGGGCCGATGCCAAGGCGAAGGGTGGCGATTTGGCATCGTTCCCGGACGAAAACCGGTGGAACCGTGCCATGGGAACGCTGGGGGCCAATGCGCTGAATTCCTACACCGGCCTTTGGATCGGGGCGGGCGACGCGGCGGCGGAAGGCCAATGGACCTGGGTGAATGGAGAGGCATTTGTATTTCAGCGCTGGGCCGCTACCCGACCAAGCACCGTCACTGGAAACACCCTCGACTACGTGGAGGTTGCGGGTGGAGCCGGCGGGGAGATCGGGAAATGGTATGACCGCAGCAGTTTAACCACCCGCGATGGCTACATTCTGGAAATCGGCTACGCCAGCAGTCCCACGGACGCCGATTCCGACGACGACGGCTTGAGAGACGGCCAGGAAAGGACCCGCGGCACCCATCCGCTCCGCGTGGACACTGACGATGACGGACTGGGCGATGCCTTCGAGGTCAGGTTTCAGTTCAACCCCTTGAATCCCGACAGCGACGGCGACGGCATCCGCGATGGAGCGGACGACGAAGACGGGGACACCCTCACCAATTCCGAGGAAGCCGCGCTGGGCACCTCGCCGCGATTAAATGATTCAGACAACGACGGCCTGCTGGATCAAGAAGAGGTCAGAGTTTACCTGACAGACCCTAAAAAATCCGACACCGACGGCGACTTCCTGAGCGATGGGACCGAGGTCAAACTCACGGCCACCAACCCCTTGGTGAAGGATACCGACGGGGATGGAATCCAGGACGCGGATGAAGACACCGACGGCGACGGCTTCACCAACCGTCAGGAATTGGAATTGTTCCAGACCGCGCCCAACAACGGGTCGGATCGTTTCGGCATCGAATTTGAATACACTCCCACTGCCCACGCCCTCAAGTTCCCTACCGTTTCAGGCCGCAGCTATCGGGTGGAACGGTCCGTGAATCCCGCCAACCCTGCCGGATGGTCGGAGGTGTTGATGTTCATAGGCAATGGAACGAGGGTCACCGTCCCCCTGGGTGCGCCCTTTTCATCCCATTGGTTCTACCGGGTTCGGGTCAGTCTGAATTGAGGTCTAAAAATAAATTCTTCACCTTCCCTGGATTCAGCCAATTCCCACCCCAGCTCAATGAGGTGTCATTCCAATCCAAGATCCATCAGCCAATAGCAAAAAATTCTTTGGGGGGCCCGCAGGATGATCGGCCCCGTCGATGGTTCATTCAGCGGCCCCTTTCCCCTGTTCGACGGTGATCTGTTGATCCACTTCAGGACAGAATTACAAGGGCTGGGCCAACCCGGGTTATGCGACATGTGGCAAATGACCAGCGGAAGTCAGCTTTGGTTTGCCCATCGGCGAGAACTGGTTCCGCCGGGATTCCCATTGCACCGCTCCGAAGTAGAGGGACTCCACCGTGGAACGGGGGACGGCGAAGTGATACATGCTCCCAATTTTTGGCGGGTGCGAGCCGGCGACCGGCTGGTGCTGATCGGGGAACGTTCCTACCTTGAAACAGGAATGTGCTATCACATTCTTGAGTTCCGGGAGTCGGCGCTCGTTTACTGGGTGCGGGAGGATGGCCTGATGCCCATGCCGGAGGAGGCTCTTTCAGCCAGCCCTTCCCCCGATGATGCCCTGAGATTGGGCTGGGCGAGGGGGGCCGTGGCAAAAGTCACCGCCTTGGGTCCTCCCAGAACCATGGCGACAGACTGGCGCATTGGCTAGTGCGGGGCATTAACGCGGGGAAGTCTTTTGCCGTAAATGCCGATATCCTTGGATCGCCTCCTTTGAAATAAGAGATGGCTGTTCCAATAGCCTTTTCAAGGTTCCGGGTGGGATCAGGATATTCAACTCGTTTCTGGAGTGTAATTCCTTCAGCGAGGGCGACTTCAAGGATTCTGGCTCGGTTTTCATTGGCTGGTTCATAGGTATAGCTGGCTGGCGGGAGATTGACAGAAGAATTGAGGTGGGGTGCCTTGGGGCCCGTCCCCTTTCCTCCCCCCGGGCACCTTCCTTTTTTGTCAGTGACAATCGACCCCATTCAAGCTACTGGAAGCCATCCCGGCCACGGTCACCATTCAAAATGCTCACCCCCTACCACGCCAAATTCTACGCTCACGAGCTGAGCCGGGTGGGGGGCACTGGCGTTGACCGCCTTGGTCGGGCGCTTTTCGACGCCGCCGTCGAACTCAACCCCCATCAGATCGAAGCCGCCCTTTTTGCCCTGCGCTCTCCTTTGGCCAAAGGCGTGCTCCTCGCCGACGAAGTCGGACTGGGTAAAACAATTGAAGCCGGCCTCGTGCTCTGCCAACTCTGGGCGGAGCGCCGCCGCCAGCTTCTCGTGATTTGCCCCGCCTCCCTGCGGAAACAGTGGGCCTTGGAACTTTCCGAGAAATTCAACCTCCCCGCCGTCGTCCTCGATGCCAGGACGGCCAGGGAAATGCGGAAGGCGGACATTCCCAACCCCTTCCGGCAGGACGCCATCATCATCACCTCAATCCACTACGCCGGGGCCTGCGAAACCGCTATCGCTGCGGTGGAGTGGGATCTCGTGGTCGTTGATGAGGCGCACAAGCTCCGGAACTCCTATCGCGAGAGCAACCGCCTTGGCCAAGCCATCCGCCGCGCTCTCACGGACCGCCGGAAAATCCTCCTCACCGCCACCCCGCTCCAAAACTCCCTTCAGGAACTCTACGGGCTCTCCACCCTGATCGACGACAACCTCTTTGGCGACCTCCCCTCCTTCCGCACCCAGTTCATGAATGCCGGGGGCGACCTCAACGGCCTGCGTGACCGTCTCCGCACCTTCTGTTGGCGCACCCTGCGGAAGGATGTCCTGGAATACGTCAAATACACCCAGCGCCGGCTCATCACCCGCCCCTTCTGCCCCACCGAGCCGGAGCACCAGCTCTATGAAGCCGTTTCCGCCTTCCTCCAGCGGGAACAGAATTACGCCCTCCCGAAGGGCCAACGGCACCTCCTTGTGCTGCTGGTGCGCAAAGTCCTCGCCTCCTCGCCGCAGGCCGTCGCCGGCACATTGGAAATCATGCTGACCCGCCTCCAGCGCCTCCGGGAGGAAGCCCGCGAAAATGCCACTGCCGTCCAGCAACTTATCGCCGGAGACGAGATCGACCCCGACCTCCTCGACGAACTCCTCGAAGATCAGGAAGAACTCACCAACGAAGACTTCCTCGCCTTGGACCGCGAATCCGAAGCCCCGCCGGAGAACGCCCCCATCGACCTCGCCCGCCTCAACCGCGAGATCGGAGAACTGGAAGACTATATCCGCTGGGCCCGCAGCATGGGAGTGGATACCAAATCCCTCGCCCTCCTGAAAGCCCTCGAAATCGGCTTCTCCCAGATGGCCGGCACCACCCCGCCCGGTCCCCGGAAAGCCGTCGTCTTCACCGAATCCCGCCGCACCCAGACCCACCTCCGGCACTTTTTGGAGTCCAATGGTTATGCGGGCAAGGTCGTCACCTTCAACGGCACCAATACCGACCCGAATTCCGTCGCCGTTTAGGAAAGCTGGGCCCGCCGCAACAAGACCACCGGACGCGCTACCGGCTCCCGGGCGGTGGATCTCCGCACCGCCATCATCGACCACTTCCGCGATACCGCCGAAGTCCTCATCGCCACCGAAGCCGCCGCCGAGGGCATCAACCTCCAATTCTGCGCCCTCGTCATCAATCACGACCTCCCGTGGAACCCCCAGCGCATCGAGCAACGCATCGGTCGCTGCCACCGCTACGGGCAGCAGCACGATGTCGTGGTCATCAACTTTCTCAACGAGCGCAACGAAGCCGACATCCGCGTGCAGGAACTCCTGGAGAGCAAGTTCAACCTCTTCAGCGGTGTTTTCGGGGCTTCCGATGACGTCCTCGGCACTATCGAGTCCGGAGTGGACTTCGAGCGCCGTGTTCTGGAAATCTACCAACTCTGCCGGAGCCAGGAAGAAATCGCCGCCGCCTTCGCCCGCCTCCAGGCGGAACTCGACACCCAGATCCAAGCCCGCCTCCTCGAAACCCGCCGTCAGCTCCTCGAAAACTTCGACGAGGACGTTCACGACCGGCTCAAGATCAACTTCACCGGTGCCCGCGACCAGCTCGACCGCATCAGCCGCATGTTCTGGGCGCTCACCACCTTCGAACTCGCCCCCTGCGCCGACTTCCACGACGACGACCTCGCCTTCGACCTCCGGGACTCCCCCCTGCCCGAAGTTCAGCCTGGCCGCTATCAGATGATCTCCAAAAGCCGCGCCAACCTCAGCGGGGAATTTCTCTACCGGCTCAGCCACCCCCTCGGCGAGCATGTCATTGCCACAGGCCGCGCTCACGAATGCCCCTGCGCCGCCGTCACCTTCGACTTCTCCTGCCACCCCACCAAGGTCTCCCTCGTCGCCCCGCTTCTGGGGAAATCCGGCTGGCTTCACCTTCAGCACCTCCGCATCGACTCCTTCGACCGCGAGGAATTCCTCCTCTTCTCCGCCATCGACGACACCGGGGCCGATCTCGATCAGGAAACCTGCCTCAAGCTCTTCTCCATCGGTGGCACCAGCGCCCCCTGCCCGCCGCCGGACGCCCCCACCAGCACCCGCCTCCGCGCCGAATCCGAGCGCCACGCCCGCGCCGCCATCGCCCGCTCCCTCGAAGCCAACCACCAGCACTTCGCCCAAGCCCGCGACCAACTCGACCAATGGACGCAGGACATGGAACTCGCCGCCCAAAAGGAACTCGAAGACACCAAGCGCCAAATCCGCGACCTCCAACGCCGCAGCCGGCTCGCCCCCACCATGGCGGAGGAACTCCAGCTCCAAGAGCAGATCGCCACCGCCGAGAAATCCAAACGCCGCCTCCGCCAAAACCTCTTCGACCTCGAAGACGAAATCGCCGCCAAACGCGACTCCCTCGTCGCCGCCCTTGAAAAACGGATGCAGCAGCGCACCGCCGTCACCCCGCTGTTCACCGTCCGGTGGGCCGTTTGCTGAAAACCAGCGTCTCGTCTGCCCCGGTTTTCAAAATGGCACCTGGAATTGAAATAGCGCCCCGCCTTATTCTAAAAAACGCCCGGAAATTGGAATAAGCCCCCCGAGTCGTAATAAAACAGCGTCGGAAAACCCGGAAAATAATAAATTTCCCGCAGCCGTAATAAATCCAAGCCGGAAAAAGCCGGAAATAATAAAATTCCGGTCGCGATAATAAAATGAACAGAGAACGGTCTCCGGAAAACAAAATCCATGGCCTCCGACAAGACCTACCACCCCATTGGCTACACTTGGCTGGTAGATCAGTTCAAGGTCAAAGTCATGCCCCACCATGTCGAATCCTACATGGCAGAGCCCGGTCAGCGCAAAACCATCGAACAAGCCGATGGAAGAACCCAGGAAATTTACCCATGGAGCGCCCTTCAGCTTGATACCGTCGCTGACCATCTGGCCTTTGCCCTGAAACGCGAAGGCCTCCACTTGGAACTCCTCCGGGCCATTCTGCCCCGGATTCCTGCCGATGAAGTGGTGCATTACATCCGCGCTACCCCGACTGGAGCGACCGCCCGCCGCCTCTGGTTTCTCTGGGAGAAATTCACAGACCAGAAACTGCCCCTCTCCGACCTTACCATGGGGAATTACGTTCCTCTTGCAGATCCCAAAATTTACTATCCTGCCCCTTCTGCCCGTTACCCAAGATATCGTATCAATGACAACTTGATCGGTGATTATGATTTTTCCCCGATGCTTCGCCGTTCCAAGCGGTTGGTGGAGTGGGGGACCGCCGGGCTTGCGCAAAAATGCCGGGAAACTCTGGCCCAATACCCACCGGAGCTATACGAGCGGGCACTCTCCTGGCTCTACTCCAAAGAAACCAAGTCCTCCTACGCCATTGAACATGAAGTGCCGGACGAAACCCGCACCGGACGCTTTGTGGCCCTACTCCGCGCCGCCGGCGACAAGGATTACTTCGGTGAGGAGGCGCTTTGTGATCTCCAGCAAGCTATCGTGGATCCGCGTTACGCCTCCAAAACCTACCGCGCGGTCCAAAACTTCGTGGGTCGGACCTTGGGACCGGGCGTCGAAGAAGTTCATCTGGTGCCACCCAAAGCCGGAGAGGTGGACCTCGGCTTCCTCATGGAGGAATGGGCTGCCGTTTCCAAGCGATTGGCTACCAATAGCCTCATTCCCCCCGTCGCCGCCGCTGCCATCGTCGCGTATCAGTTCGTCTTTTTCCACCCCTTCATTGATGGGAACGGGCGCATCCACCGTTTTCTCATCCATCACGTTTTGGCCCGCCGGAAGTTCGGTCCTCCCGGTGTCATTTTCCCCGTCTCTGCGGTCATGCTGAACCGACAGAAGGATTATGACGCCAGTTTGGAAGCCTTCTCGAAACCCCTCAAAAAGGTGTCGGAATACACCCTCACCGAGATGCACGAAATGACGGTGACCAACGAAACGGTGAACCACTTCCGTTACATCGACTGCACCGTCATGGCCGAAGCGCTCTACTCCTTCGTCGCGGAGACCATCGAGAAGGAACTCCCCCGCGAGCTGGCCTTCCTGCGCTGCTACGACGTAGCCCGCGCCGCCATGCGCGACGTCGTGGACCTGCCGGAACCCCACGCCAATCTCTTCCTGAAACTCGCCCTCCAAAACCATGGCCGCCTCTCGAAGAAAAAACGCTCGTTGCCTCATTTTGAACTACTCACCCCGGAGGAAATAGACGGCTTGGAAGAAGCCATCCGCACCGCCTACGCCGAACACATGCCCGACCCCGGTGCAGATCCGTAATAAAATCCCATCGGAAAACCTAGAAAATAATAAAATCCCGTCCGCGATAATAAAACAAACAGAGAACTTCCCCATTTTAACAAGACCGCCCCATTCATGGTTCCAACTTCAAAACAGGGTTCGATTTAACGCAATCTTACTTGAGTGGAAAACGGCAATTCCACGCAACTCACTAAAAATAAACGATCTCCTACTTAAGTCGGAAAAGTCCAGCCCCTAAGCTCCCCCATTTCATAATTCATCCTTCATAATTCATCCTTTCCGCATGTCCCCCGCCTTCACCAAACTCCGCGCCAAGCTCGCCGATCTCTTCCAGCTCGATGCCGCGGCGGAACTCGACTTCGGCATCTACCGCATCCTCAATGCCCGCCGCGCGGAGATCGCCCGGTTCCTCGACTCCCTCGAAGTCCAGGTGGAAACCATCCTCGGGCAGGCCGGGGCGGATGCCGGGGCTCCCCTGCGGGCGGAGCTGGCGAAGACCATCGCCGACCTTCAGGCCCTCGCCGTGGATGACCACGTCATCGACTCCAACAAAAAGGTAAAGGAACTCCGCGACAAACTCGCCGCACTTGGCACCGCCGGGCAGGAGGCGGGTGCCCTGCGGGATGACATCTTCTCCCTCCTCACCACATTCTTCTCCCGCTACTACAAGGACGGCGACTTCCTCTCCCTCCGCCGCTACAAGGCCGACACCTACGCCATCCCCTACGAAGGCGAGGAGGTGAAACTCCACTGGGCCAATGCCGACCAGTTCTACATCAAGTCCGCCGAAAACTTCCGCGACTACACCTTCCGCCTCGGCCCCCCGCCCATTGGCGATGCCCCCGACCTCCGCCCCCGCGTCACCTTCAAGCTCACCGAGGCCGATACCGAGAAGGACAACAACAAGCCCGCCGCCGGCAAGGAACGCCGCTTCATCTTCCACAGCGTCCTCGCCCCTGAGCCGGCGGCCGATGGCGCGCCCCACCTCACGCTGGGCTTCACCTACGCCCCCGCCGCCAAGGACCAGAAACAGGCCGACCTCAATGCCGACGCCTCCGCCCGCATCCTGACGGAATGCGCCAAAGGCCCCTTCCTCGAACTCGCCGCCAAGCGCCCCACCGAAAAGAAAAAGGACCGCACCCTCCTCGACAAACACCTCGCCGACTACACCGCCCGGAACACCTTTGATTATTTCGTCCACAAGGACCTCGGCGGCTTCCTCCGCCGGGAGCTGGACTTCTTCATCAAAAACGAAGTCGTCCACCTCGATGACCTCGACGACGCCCCGGAACCCTCCTGGACCGCCCTCCGCGCCCGGCTGAAGGCCCTCCGCGCCATCGCCCACAAGGTCATCCGCTTCCTCGCCCAGATCGAGGACTTCCAGAAAAAACTCTGGCTCAAAAAGAAATTCGTCACCGCCTGCGACTACGTCGTCACCCTCGACCGCCTCCCGGAAGACCTCTACCCCGCCATCGCCGTCTGCGACGCCCAACGCGAGGAATGGGTCCGCCTCATGGCCATCGACGAGATCAAAGGAGACCTCGGCCGGACCGGCTACTCAAAGCCCCTCACGGTGGAGTTTTTGAAGGAGAACCGGAGCCTGTCGGTGGATACTCGGTGGTTTTCAGGTTCTCCCACCCGCCAATTCATAGCTCAAGTTGCGGGAACGAGCATCGACGGATTTGTTGCCAAAGCGGAAAACTCCAATGGATTGCGTTTTCTAGGTCGGAAGTATCACGGTGGAATACCCTCTATCTACATTGATCCTCCCTACAACACCTCTGCCTCAGAGATCATATACAAAAACAGCTTTTTACACTCCACTTGGCTTACGATGATCGAGCAGGGTCTGTTGGAGGCACGCAAATACCTTTCGCCAAAGGGGGCAATTTGTGTGACGATTGACGATGCTGAGGTATCTCGGCTGACTCATTTATTGGACCAAACTTTTGGGGACAGTAATCGACTTGGAACGGTCCCTATTCGAAATAACCCTCAAGGTCGATCCACTCTAAAGGGCTTCCGTATCACCCATGAGTATGGACTTTTTTACGCATCCTCAGATGCCTTTAAAACGGTTGGTCGGCTAGGACGCTCAGAGAAGCAGGAGCAACGATACGATCAGGTTGATGAAGAGGGTGAGCGTTACGTCTGGGAAAACTTCCGAAAAACAGGAACGGACTCCCAGCGACAAGACCGGCTGAAACAATTCTATCCTATCTATGTCAGCGAAGGGCTTGCCCGCATTCCTTTGATGGAATGGGACGATGAATCGGAACGGTGGGAGGCGAAGGAGAAGCCCTTAGCCAACGAAACGGTGGTGTGGCCGGTAGATGACCATTCCACCGAGCGGGTCTGGAAATGGGGCGTGGACCGGGTGAAAAGTAATCCCGGATACATCAAATCGGTGGTTCGTGGCAACGAAACGCAAGTGATGTGCAGGAATTATCCTGATATGTCGGGGACACTGCCGGGGACTTGGTGGGGAGACGCCCGCTACGCAGCGGGTTCTCACGGCACCAACTTGCTTTCTGAAATGTTTACCTCCGACCGGCTGTTTGCGTTTCCGAAGTCTATCTTTGCCGTCACGGATTCGCTTCAGGTTCTTAACTTGAAGGACGGGGATACCATCCTCGACTTCTTCGCCGGCTCCGGCACGACCGGCCACGCCGTGATCAACCTGAACCGCGAGGACGGCGGGAACCGGCGTTTACATTTTGGTGGAGATGGGCGAGCACTTCGACACCGTGCTGGTGCCGCGCTTGAAGAAAGTGATCTACGCCAAGGACTGGAAAGACGGGAAACCCGTCAGCCGGGACAGCGGGGTGAGCCATTGCTTCAAAGTCCTGCGGCTGGAGAGCTACGAGGACACCCTGAACAACCTGCGTCTGCACCGCAGCCCGGAGCAGCAGACCACCTTGGACGAGCTGGACCTGACCCACCCGGACGCCGCCGAGGATTACCGCCTGGGCTACATGCTGGATCTGGAAAGCGCCGGCAGCGCCAGCCTCCTCAGCACCGCCGCCTTCACGGATCCCTGGAGCTACACCCTGGACGTGGCCACCGGCACCGCCGGCGAGACCCGCCCGGTAAACGTGGACCTGGTGGAAACCTTCAACTGGCTCCTCGGCCTCACCGTCACCAGCCAGGCCCGCAGCGGCGGCGTCCTCTGGGTGGAAGGCACCAACCCCCAGGGCGAAAAAGTCCTCATCCTCTGGCGGAAACTCACCGGCCCCGACGCCGTGGACAGCCCCGCCCTGAACGCCTGGTGCCAAAAACTCAAAGTCAGCGTCCCCGACGGCGAATACGCCCTGATCTACGTCAACGGCGACCACCACCTCGACAACCTCCGCCGCCCCGACCAAACTTGGAAAGTCCGCCTCATCGACGAGGAATTCCCCCGACTGATGTTCGCAGATTGA
The DNA here is from genome assembly GCA_945900785.1 of Akkermansia muciniphila. GTDB lineage: Bacteria > Verrucomicrobiota > Verrucomicrobiia > Verrucomicrobiales > V1-33 > CAIZWU01. The sequence goes on along the minus strand of CAMDJM010000033.1, from coordinate 30,953 downwards.
TCCCATTTACCCTGACAGGCAACAATTTCCATCACTTTCCTTTGTCACCTCAGGCCAGTTGTTGCAAATAATGCAACAACTGCGGGAATGCCCCTCAAACCCTAGGACTCTCTACCATGATTTCACCCTTCCAACCCATTAGAAACCTTCGCATCAAGCGGTTTCGAAGCCTGCTATGGGCTGATATCGCCCTCACCAACCCGGTGTTTATTGTGGGTAAGAACGGAGCTGGAAAGAGCAACGTGCTGGCCGCACTGGAGTTTATGGCGTCCTGCATGACGATGCCGCTGGCGTCCGTTTTTGAACAACACGGGGGGATTGAAACGGTGCGTTACCGCACCGGTTCCCGCAGCCGCCCGGGCAACTTCGGTCTCCGCATGGACTTCACTCTGCCGGATGGCACGGAAGGCTGGTATGCGTTCGAGATCAAAGCCAAGCCGGATTACCAGTTCGAGGTGGTCCGGGAGCAATGCTCGGCAGGAACGGCCAGCTTTGACCGTTCCGGCAATGACGCGAAAGTTTCCCTAAAAGGGGTGGCACCGAGGGTTACCGGGGAGGCTTTGTTGCTTCCGCTGCTGGGAGGAACGGCCGAATTCCAACCAGTGGTCAAACTGGCGGAAGGCATCCGGGTGTTTTCCATTGAGCCCCGACGCATCCAAGAGCTTCAGGAGCCCGATGCGGGCCTTGCTCTGAAAAAAGACGGCAGCAATTTAGCCAGCGTGCTTCGGAATTTATCGGAAAGCGCCCAAGCGAGACTTTGTGAACTGCTCAGTGGAGTGGTCACCGGTGTCACCAAGGTCAGCACCGTGAAGCACGGGAATCGGCTGACTCTGAAATTCACCCAGGCGTGGCAGACGGATGCCGGGGAGGAAACCATCACGCACGAGGCCTTCGCCATGTCGGATGGCACTATGCGTCTGGTGGGAATTCTAAGCACCTTCCTGCAAACCAACCGGCCTGCGGTCATCGCCATCGAGGAGCCGGAAGCAACCATCCACCCGGAAGCCCTCTCCATTTTGTTGGATTTGATCCGGGGATTTTCGTCCAGGACTCAGATTATTGTGACGACACACAGCCCCGACCTATTGGAGTCCAAGTGGATCGCTCCCGAAAACATCCGGGTGGTCACGTGGCAAAAAGGAGTGACGCAAGTGCTGGGATTAAGCGCTGCCGGAACTGAATCCCTGCGACAGCATCTGATGGGCGCAGGAGAAATGATGCGGACAGAAGGCCTCAGGCCGGAACCACTATTCGAAAATGTGAATCCCGAGCAGGCAGAACTCTTTTCCAAGCTGCCATGATCAAGCCAGTTGTTGAGGGGTATGGAGAGGTCAGGGCTTTTCCGGAGTTGCTGCGCCGGATTGCCTGGCGGCTTGGGGTGTATGATGTTCCTCTACTGGAGCCGGGCCGCTACCCGGCCAGTCAACTGTTAAGACGGGAAGGAACCCTTTGGGTGCCGGGGCCGGGTCTTGAGAAGGCTGCTGGCCACGCTAGAAATGAAGGAGCGTCCGGGATGTTGATCCTCATAGATGCGGACGATCTGTGCGCGGTTGAAGCCTCGACCGCTATCTCCCCTGTTTTGGCTTCGACCACGGGGTTTGAATATTCCCGGCTTGTGTTTGTCGTTAGAGAATATGAGGCGTGGTTTCTGGCATCTGCGGAAACTTTGGTGGATGGGGCGGTTGCCTTCGAAGGCGATCCGGAAGCCTACCGTGATGCCAAGGGACGCCTCGAATCACATTTAGGATTGGAATTTGGCTACAGCGAGACCGGAGACCAGCCGAGATTTTCAGCCCGACTTGAGCCTGATCTGGCTTATGCACGTTCCAGATCTTACCGTAAATTGGTCAAAGATTTCAAATTTCTCCTCACTCAATGCGGCAGGACCCCAGCCGAATGGGATGCTCCGCTGGAGGATTTACCCGGAGGGTCCCCATGAGCGCAAAATCACGAACACCTACAAGCTCTCCAGCGAAACGCCTCCGTGGCAGTGGCCCAGGGGCATCACAGCCGTTGCCTCTGGCGAAGAAACTGGTGCTCCAGGAATGGGTGCTGCACCTTTTCGATGCCAAAGACCTCGCCGCCCTGTGTGATGCCGAGTTCCGTCACCCTGACGCTGAGCGGATTCATTCAGAAGGGTTTACGGAATTCCACCGGCACCTGACCAACCAGACCTATGAAAGGCCGGATCTCCCCCATGCCGTGTTGCTGCATTACGATGGCAACATCGTCCGCCACACCCGGGCGCTGAACTATTACCGGGAATCCCGTGGAGTGCCCGTCCGCTGGAAGTTTTTCCAATACATCGCGCTGCTCTTCACGGAGATTTACCTCGACCGTTGGTTCCGCGATGCGGATGGTCTGCTGAAGGATCTGAACGCCTTTCTGGATGGCTGGAACCAGCGGAACAACCCACCGGACCAACTGGCCCCATGGACGGCGGACGACCTGCGGAAGCTGGCCTTCTGGCAGGCCACCGGCAGCGGCAAAAGCCTGATCCTGCACGCCAATATTCTGCAATACCGGCACTACGCGGAAGCTGCCGGACGACTGCGGGACCTGAACCGGATCATCCTCCTGACTCCCAACGAAGGCCTGAGCAGGCAGCATTTGGAGGAACTCCAGCTCTCCGGCCTCCAAGGGGAACTCTTCGACAAGGACGCGGTGCGGACGGGGCAGGGCCTGATGTTCCAGCAGCAGACCATCGAGATCATCGACATCAACAAACTCGGCACCGAATCCAAGGACAAGACTGTGGCGGTGGATGCCTTTGAGGGGAGTAACCTGGTGCTCGTGGATGAAGGCCACCGGGGTGTAAAATCCGACAGCGTGTGGATGGAACACCGCAAAAAGCTCTCGGAAACAGGATTCAGTTTCGAATACAGCGCCACGTTCAGCCAATCGCTGGCAGGGAATGCGGACCGGGCGTCGGAATACGCGAAGTGTATTCTCTTCGATTACAGCTACAGCTTCTTCCACGCCGACGGCTACGGGAAGGATTTTCGGATTTTCAACCTGCGTGACAACCACGACGAGGGCCAACAGGAACTCTACCTGACCGCCGCCGTGCTCAATTTCTACCAACAACTGCGGCTCTGGCTGGACCAGCAGGCGGCCTTCGCGGAATTCCAAATCGAGCGACCGCTCTGGGTGTTTTTCGGCGGCAAGGTGAACGCGGAGGAAAGTGATATCGCGGACGTGTTGTTATTCCTCGCCCGGTTCATCAAAGACCAAACAACGACCATCCGGCGTATCGACCAGCTCCTTAACGGGACAGACGGCCTGCTCAGCCGCAGTGGTCACCAAATCTTCGCCCGGGCTTATGATTACCTCACCACCCGCCGCAAATTCACGGCGTAGGAGGTTTGGAAAGACATCCTCGAAATCGTTTTCAACGCTCCCAACGGCGGCAAGCTGCATGTGCGGAATTTGAAAAGCTCTGCTGGCGAACTCAGCCTGGCCATCGGCAACAGCGCGGAGCCCTTCGGCGTGGTCAATGTGGGGGAGGAAAAGAAGCTGGCGGACCGGTGCGCCGGCCACTCCGGCCTCATCGCGGTGGAGGATCAGGACTTCGGAGCCAGCCTGTTCCGGAACCTGAATGACAAGTCATCCAAGGTGCATGTGCTCCTCGGGTCGCGGAAGTTCACCGAGGGTTGGAACAGTTGGCGGGTTTCCAGCATCGGCCTGATGAAACTGGGCGTCACGGAAGGCCCCACGGTTATCCAGCTCTTCGGACGCGGCGTCCGGCTCAAGGGCTGGCAAACCACCTTGAAACGCAGCGCCTGGCTTCACAAAAACAACCTCGTGAAGGCCCCGGATTACCTGCACGTCGTGGAAACGCTGGGGGTCTTCGGCGTGAAGGCGAATTTCATGGAGGAGTTCCTCCGCATTCTCGATCAAGAGGGCATCAAAACCGGCGAGGAGTGGACCCCTATCAGTATCAAGCCCGTTCCCACCCTCAAGGACCTCCCTTCCAAAAAACTCAAGATCGTCCGCCTCAAGGAAGGCCTCAATTACCGCCGCAACGGCGGCAACCCCGTCCTGACCCTCAGCCCGGTCCGGAAGCACCTCAAACAGCGTCCTGTGCCCTTGGATTGGTATCCCCGGCTGGAAGCCATGGCACCACAACGGGCCGGCGGGCCGGCACCGGTGGTAAGCGCAAAACAACGCGGATTTCTCACCCGGCGGCACACCGCCTTCCTCGACACTGAAAAACTCTACCTTGGCCTTCAGGATCTCAAGAACGAACGCGGCTGGCACAACATGGCCCTGCCCCGCGAAGCCCTGCCGGAACTACTGACCGATCAGGATTGGTATTTCCTGCTGATTCCGCCGGAGCAGTTGGAATTCACGGAATTCGGGAAGCGCCTCCGCATCTGGCAGCAGATCGCCGCCGCCCTCCTCGCCGGCTACTGCGACCGGTTCTACAAATTCCACCAACAGGCGTGGGAAGCGAAGCATTCCGAAGTGGTCTTCCTCGAACCCGACGATCCGAACCTCGACCTACTCCTACCAGACTCGGAGGGCTACCAGTTCCGCGTGGACCCCACCGAAACAGCCCTTATCGAGCAGCTTCAGGCCTTGGCCGAGGATGTCGCGCTAGGCCGGCTCAAGGGTGTGGGCGTGGAGTCGTTCTCCTGGGATGGCCATCTCTACAAACCCCTCTTCCACCTCACCTCCGGCGGCGCTGCCGTGCAGGTCACTCCGGCCGCATTGAACAAAGGTGAGTGGGAGTTCCTTGAAGCCCTCAAAAAATGGCACGGCAGCCACGGTGATTTCTTCGAAGGCCGGGAACTCTATGTCCTCCGGAACCGCAGCAAAAAAGGCATCGGCTTTTTCGAAGCCGGCAACTTCTATCCCGACTTCATCCTCTGGCTCCTTGACGGCGACAACCAGCACATCGTCTTCCTCGACCCCAAAGGCATCCGCCACTCCGAAGGCTGGAATGATCCCAAGATCATGTTCCATGAGGAAATCAAGCGGCTGGAGGAACGCCTCGGCGACCCCGGCATCCACCTGCATTCCTTCATCCTATCCGCCACCGCCTTCCAAGACCTCCTGCACTTCGGAGAGGATGCCAAACGCGAAGACTTCAACGCCGCCGGGGTGCTCTTCCTCAACGAAACCGCCCCCCACTATCTGGACCAGCTTTTCGAGCGTTTGGTGGGCTCCCATGGGTAATCACCCGCTTGGAGGAGTCGTTGTTGTTGGTTGCCTTACGCATAGGGAAATGATCAGCGAACAACGACGAAATCAGGGTTGGTGCTTCGGGGGTTTCTGGGTGGTGGTGGATGGTGGTTTCGTCGCCGGAGATTTGAGTTCCAAAAACACCGCGTCCGGCCTGCCTTGCCGCTTCTCCTTGGATTCCCAGAATCGGCCCCCAATGTGTCTTTCGATAGCCTCCCGGACCTTCCGCTCGCCGCACCCGAAAGTAGCCATCGCCTTTCCCAAAAGCATCGATTTCTCAATGCGCCCCCCGGCTTGATTGATGGCATTTACGATGGCATCTTCGGTGACTTCTTTCTTCGGCTTGTCGCCCGCAAGGTCCTCTTTCCAGACCTCCAGATCGAAGTGCGTATCCACATGGTAGAGCATGGTGTCCTCATCCAGCCTGATGGCGAAAGGTTCAAACTCCTTGTGGTTGGAACACTTCCCGCTGGCGATGACGAGATAACTGCAATCATCTGGGCCGCCGGGGGCAACGTTGATCTGGGCCCGTGACCATCCCTGAAGGACCTTTGAGTTCCGGCCAAAGCTCCCACGGTCCCACCCCAAGGCTCTGGCTGCTCCCGTTCTCCCCGTCAGCGCATGGTGCAGGACGCTCAGAGCCCGGTTGGTCCGTCCGCCTGCTTTGGAAAGTTTCACCAACAGGCGGGTAACTTCGGTCATGTCGCCGTCGCCGTTGAGATCCCCGCTATGGGCGTCCCGGAGTGGATCGATCACCAAAATATCCGGGTCATAACCCTTCACTGTTTCCGCGACCCGCGCATAAACTTCGGGCACATCCAGAAGGATAAGGCCGTCGTGTTCCTCCTCAATGGTGTGAAACATGATCCCACCGCAGATATGCTTCCAAACCTCCGGTGTGAAGGCCGTTCTCATCTTCATCAGATCCGACTTAAGCCGGGCGTTCCCGTTCTCCGTTTGAATGAACAGCCACTTGGCATCCGGGGCCTCAGTTTCCCACCCGATGAAGGGGATGCCAGCCCGGCAGCAGAGGGCGGCCTGCATGATGAGCCGGGACTTCCCGATGCCTCCCTGGCCGAGAACCGTGGTGCGGTTCCCCCGCTCAAGGTAACCGTTGCTGAAAATCCGCATCCCGACTGGCAGCTCGTAGGCTTCGAGTTCACGGATAGAGCGGAGGGTCAGTGATTTAGGTTTGGCTGCCTCCCGCTGCTGCTGGGCCTTCTCATACTTGGGGGCAGTTTCGGGGTCTGAAGCGGGGTCAAAAGTTCCTGGAGTCATAAAATTCAAATAGAAAAAAGTTGTTGTAGAACGGTGGTATGGCGGGAGGGATCGGCCACGATGGGGCCGAGATCCCCGATGCCGGGAGGAAGCCGGAAGGCATCCACGGTGCAGCCAGCCGACCGGAGGCTGACCGTGGCGATGGCGCAGAAATCCATGCCGGCGGGCCCCGCATCGGGCACAATGCGGATCCTTCGGCCCCGGAGCCGGTTCAAAAGCGTGTCATTAAACCGAGAGGAGGCTGAGACGGCGGCCAGCGGGGACCAACCACCGGGACCTTCATCCTTTCCCTGGAGCCTGATCGCCTCCAAGGCTTCCAGCAGACCGATGCATCCCTCCACCAACAAAATCGGGCGGCAGATCTCTCCCAGCAGGTGAAGTCCAAAAAAGGAACCGATGGACCCGTGGAGGGTTTTGACTTTTTTCTCCGCCCCTTTAACACGCAGACGGCCCCCATCCATACGCTTGGCTTGGGCAAAGTCCCGCCCCCTCAGCACGTAGCAGGCGAATCCGTCTACCTCTGCTGCCCGGATCACATTCAGGCTGTGGGCCTGATAGACTGCCCCCATCGAAAGCTTCCGCAGCGCCGCCAATTGCTCCATTTCCGACAGGAGCATCGGGCGGAAATCCGGCCACGCGGCACGCTGCCGGGCTTTTACTTCATCGTTGCTGATGGGACCCTCAGAAGTCTGTTCCAATACAAGTTTCAGACTCCGGCGGGCCCTCTCCATCAGGGTGCCACTTGAGTCCAAACTTGGACCGAAGGTCCCCTTCGCACCCTCCACTGGTGTAGGAGCAGTGGGGGAAGGGCGCGGGCGGGTGCTATAGTGGCCACGGGGCAATCCCCCTATGGCATAGGCATCCTTCAGTTTATGAAGGATTCCGGCCTCACTCCACAATGGCTTGGAATAATGCGAGTTCCACTCCCGGAACAGGTCACCAACGCCTGCGCTTGGAAGGTCGAATTTCCGCACCAAGGCTAGAGCCACATTTAAGAAAGCAGTGCTGCCGTTTTGGCCTTCGATACTTGGGGGCATCTTGGCGATATAACGCCGAGCCCGTTCCATGAGGTCCATTTTCATAACGAGAGGTAAGGGGAAGCCTCCAGATCATCAGGCCATCCATAATCATCCATGGGTGGCCAATGCCTCCGGAGGCACTCAGTCAGACGGCGGAGTGGGTATTCGGACGGCGCGGACGGAACGGAGTCGCAACCTTGGCTTCGCGGCGGTGCTTTTCCAGGAAGGCCTCCAAGTCCGTCAGGAGGAAGCGGATGTATCCGGGACGCTCAATGCAGGCGATGGATCCGGCTTTCCGCCAGTCATCAAGCGTTCGAGGAGCAATTCCCAGGAACTGAGCGGCTTCGGGTTTATTCAGGAGGACTCCGGCGGAAGCGCCGGACCGACTATTGGGTTGGGGTGTGATATTCACCTTCCCAGAGTATCCAACTGGCCCCTGCGCCCCGTAAAAGCGCCTAATAAACCCATGGTCACAGATGGCTTTCCCCGTAGATCATCGCCGAAAAAATGATGTCACAGCAAACTATCAAAAAATCCCTCCAAGCGATTTTTTGCAGTTAAGGTGATTTTTTTCCGGATTGCTGCGGAAACCGCGCCACTGGGTCTTCAATTACTTGTCCGGCCAGTTTTGACTGGCTTGGATTTTCCGCCCCTTCTCCCCTCCTTTGCGCTCCACTTGCTTCCTCAGGCGCGGCGCAAATTCCTGAACAAAATCCAAGAAATTCTGGGCGCATACCAAGGCGGCTCGCACACTGACGGACGGTGACATCTCCGCGTCCGGCACAACTTTTACCGATGGGTCCCCTCTCTGCTGTAAATTCGCCTCCGACTCCCAAACGAAAACGAGATACTCGTCATGCTCCTGTTCGTGGCGAGCCGCCAGTTCGGAAGCTTGAAATGCCCGCCAATAGATTTTCCGCAAGTCGGCTTTTGATCGGCCCATGGACCACCTGGTCAACTCTTCCCATGGAATCGGTTCGGTCCGGGTGGCAATTTCCTTTTTGATTTTCTCAATCACTATCGCCTTTTTCTGTTCCCGCTGATTCATCTCCCGCCACGCTTCCGCTGTCGGACTTGGCTTGTTGTTGGCCCGATCCAACAAAAGGTGAGCCCGGTATAGAGCCTCCTCCATTACAACATCAAGATTCGTTGTCCCATCCTGATCCAGTTTTTTTTCCGAATTCAGCCAACTCCTCTGCTGCCCGTAAAACTTTCTAAGTCTTTCGGGGTCGGCATCTTTCCCTACGTCACCACATTCCATGCGTGGCATCAAGGATGCAGCTATAGATGCCAACGTCACCGGATCATAGGTGGCGGTGTTTGAACTTTTTTTTGATGGCATAGGTCAGGACTTGGGGGGGTGTGGGTTGGGATGGCCGAAGCACTCTCAGGAGGCTTTAGCGAATTCTACAATTTTGCTATCGGGACCCTCTGGAGTGATTTGCCACCACCGCGCGGCGTCATCAGGCGTGACCATGGCCCGGTAAGTATTGAACAGCAGGCTAGGATTCTGACCATGGCCCAAGGCCAACGCCGTGCGGCCAGCGTCCTTGAAATAAGCAATGTGGTAACTGGCAAAGGAATGGCGCAGCCCATCCGCCGGCCATTCCTGCAAAACGACGCCAGCTTCGCGCTCCTCCGTCGTCTCGCTACCGGGTTCCCCGTAGCCTGCCAAACGCCTTACTGCCTCCCATTTCTTGCGGTGGTTCACCACCCGTAACGCCCCCTCGCCACGTCCCAGTGGGCGCAGAAACGCCAGAGCATTTTCAGGTAGCTCCACCAACCGGCGACGGGCGGTCTTTGCCTTGGTGGCGGTGACTTCGACCACCGGTGTGGTATCGTGGAGACGGATCTCCCTCCAATCCAAACGATCCACTTCAGCCGGGCGAAGTCCGCAAAAACCACTAACCACCAACCATGGCAAAAGCTCCGGTTCATGAAGCATAACCAGTTTGATCAGTTTTGCCATTTTCGCAGGGCTGAGGATACCGGGAGCCTGCCCGACCACTTTGGGAGTGTCGATATCCGCCACCGGATTGGTTTCGCAATACTTCCTCCGCAGTCCTTCCCGGAATAGACCAAATACTACGCGCCGGTAATTCACCAGCGTCTGAGGAGCCAGCTTTAATCCGTGCAGCCAACCTTCAATTTCATCGCGGGTCACGGTTCGCACATCTCTGTCTCCAAATGACCGGCTGAAGTGCTGTAGACGGCTCCGCAGGTCATCCACATGACGTTTACTGCGTCCAGCCCGGTCTTTGGAGGCTTCCAGCTCATCTGCCAACTTGGACACGGTAGAGCGCTTAATCGAGGCCTTCAGATACCGTATGTAAAAAGCCACCGCGTCCGTCAGCTTTGGAATCCCCTCCACTGAACCAAAGCCGGAAATCTGTTCACGAAAGGTTAAAACGGCCCGCCGTTCTTCATTTGAAATCTCCTCCGTCTTTCGTCCATGATTTCCCAGTTCCAGTTTTTTCGTCGCGGCAAACTCCCTCGCATCCCCCTTAAACTTGAAGTAGGCCTTTCTCCTCAAGGCGCGACCATTGCTCGATTGCCCTTGGAGGAAGGTCACACACCAATTATATCTGGGATGAGTCACCGCTGAAATAGTCACTTCCTTTCCCATATCCGCAATTAACCACAAAAATCCGCATATGTCTAGAAAAATGGATACAAAATGGATACAGCACCACCAAGCCCTTTTATTTATTGCTTACACCACGGTTTTGTAAACCGTCGGTCGTCGGCTCGACTCCGACAGCCGGCTCCATCTTAAACCCTTTAAAATAAAGAGATTAAGTGGAAAACCACCAACCCCGGAGGGTCTTTTCAAATGCGCCAAAACGCATTTGATAACACTAAAATGAACCAATCTAAGCGACGAATACGCGACGACTTTTTGTTGAACAGCAAATTCCACAGGCCTTTTTGGCACCCTTAAATTTGTTGCTTTGAAAAGTTCGTGGGTTATACGTCCATTCCTTGGATTCATATGAATGCACTTCGTTCCCAAAACTGCCGGGATCAGCCTCTGATTCTTTTAGGCGCGGCATCTGCCCTGTTTTTTATTGTCTATTTCGCCACTGAAAGTCCCGATTTTGCCGCGAGAGAATGGTGGGGACTTGCTGTCACCAGTGTTTTTGGAATCCTGGGGGGAGGGTGGCTACTAGGGAAAGTTTCCGGGTTGGTCTTTGCTGCTACAGGCTCCAGGCTGGTCGTGGACCGCCCCGGCGGGGCCATCAATATTCTTTACCAAAACATCTCCCGCATCGACCGCATCCGGCGGGTCCCGGGCAAATCATCCGAAACGGTCAGAATCACCTTCCGGCGGGTTGGCAGGTCTCACGCCGTGGAATTGCGCCCCGAGTGCCCGGAAGCGCTGGTTTGGGATATTCTTCAGCACTGTCCTCAACTTACCCGCTACAGGGACAGTAAGGTGGTGCGGAACCGCTCTTTCGGAACCGCAGAGGACCAACTTGAAGAAAGCAGCAGACCTGTGAGTCCTCATTTGGGCAAAGAAGACGTTTTTTAAAGCGCGGCGGCACCCCCATACACCATAAAACGGCAGGACCAGTGTCGGCATTCTGAGCACAATAGGAGCAGGATGCAATGTCGCCCCCTCAGATGCCTTCGGGCGTTGAGCACCAGCCGGAGTTGAATCCTCCCGCCTGATGCCTGCCCGCAGGACCGCTGCAGAAATTACCCTGACAACATGGCGATGGATTCAGGCCAGAATGTCCTGGATCACTTTGCCATGAACATCGGTGAGACGGAAATCCCGGCCTTGGAAACGATAGGTGAGCCGCTCGTGATCCAGTCCCAGCAGGTGGAGAATGGTGGCCTGAAGATCATGCACGTGCACTTTGCCGGTGGCCACGCTGAAACCCAGGTCATCGGTTTCTCCATAACTGGTTCCGCCCTTCACGCCGCCTCCGGCGAGGAAGAGGGAAAAGGCGTCCGGAAAATGGTCGCGGCCCAGGATGGCACTGCCACTGGTGCGGCCTTCGCGGAAGGGGGTGCGGCCGAATTCCCCGCCCCAGACGATCAGGGTGTCTTCCAACAAGCCACGTTGTTTCAAGTCCCGGATCAGGGCCGCCACCGGCTTGTCGGTGCGTTGCATTTTTTGGGTCAGTCCATCGCGGATGTCTTCGTTCCCATTGGTGCCGTGGAAGTCCCAGCCCCAGTCGAAGAGATGGACAAACCGCACATCCTGTTCCAACAGGCGGCGGGCCAGCAGGCAGTTATTGGCGAAGCTGGATTCGCCCGGCACGGTTCCATAATCCTCCAGGGTTTGCTTGCTCTCGCGGCTGATATCCATCACCTCCGGCACGCTGGCCTGCATGCGGAAGGCCAGCTCATATTGGGCAATGCGCGTCTGCGTTTCCTGATGGCCCAGGGCATCAGCCTGTTCCAAATTCAAGTCCCGCAGGGCATCCAGGGTGGTGCGGCGGAGCTGCCGGTCCATGCCAGGCGGATCACTGACATATAATACCGGATCCCCCTTCGAGCGGCATTGCACGCCCTGGAAAACGGAGGGGATGAACCCTGTGCCCCAACAACTTTGCCCGCCGCTGGGCTGCACGCCGCTGCTGATGAGCACGACAAATCCTGGGAGGTTGTCATTTTCCGAACCCAATCCGTAAGTCACCCATGATCCCATGGAGGGCCGGCCCTGCCGCGCGGAACCGGTAAAGAGCAGCAACTCCGCCGGAGCGTGGTTGAATTGCTCGGTGAACATGGACTTGATGACGCACATTTCATTGGCCACCCCGTGAAAGTTGGGGATGGCATCCGACATCCAGATCCCGCCATCGCCGTGCTGGGTAAAGGTGCGGGGGGTGCCCATCAATTTGGGCGTGCCATTGGTGAAGGCGAAGGTCTTTCCTTTCACAAACTGGTCCGGCGCATCCTGCCCATTGCGCTTCACCAGCTCCGGCTTGTAGTCGAAAATATCGAGATGCGGCGGGCCACCTGACATATGCAGGTAGATGACCCGTTTCACCTTTGGAGCGGCAGGCGAGGAGCGGGCGGCAAAGGGCATGGCGCTGTCCACGGAGGCAGAGGAGCGGCCTTGCAGCAGGGCTTGCAGGGCGATGGCCCCGAGGCTGAACTGGCCCGCGCCACGCAGGAACTGGCGGCGGGTTTGTTGTTGGAGAAACTCGAATTGGGGGTTCATGGATCAGCGTTTCATCAGGGTTTCGTCAAGGTTCAGCAGCACTCCCGCCACGGCGGTCCAGGTGGCAAGTTCCGCCGCATCGGCCCCGGCAGGAAGCGGCCCAATTGGATTGGTCGCCATCTCGGCAGCCTTTTTGGCATCCTGACGGTAGGCACCCAGCAATTCCCCATGCAGCCGGAGGAGGCGTTGCTGTTCCGTGGCAGAAGGCTGCCGCGAGAGCACCCTGCGGAATCCTTCCGCAATGATCTGTGCCGGGGAGGAGGGCTTGACGGTCAGGGCTCTCGCCAGCCCCTGCGCGGCTTCGACAAAGACCGGATCATTCATCAGCACCAGCGCCTGGAGTGGCGTATTGCTGCGGTCGCGGCGCAGGGTGCAGGTCTCCCGGTTCGGGGCATCAAAGGTAGTCATGGAGGGATACGGGCTGGTCCGCCGCCACTCCGTGTAAAGCCCGCGGCGGTGCTGGTCGCCATCCGTGCTGGTCTGCCAGTCCAGTCCACCACCAAAGGCCGCCGAGAGGCCCATGGAAGGCCGCACCGGCCGCACCGGGGGGCCAAACATTTTCGGTGATAGCAATCCGCCGGCAGTCAAGGCCTGATCCCGGACCATCTCCGCCGTCAGCCGCACCCGCGGACCACGCGCCAGCAGGCGATTGTCAGGATCCCGCGCGGCCGCTCCAGTTTCCACCCTTGAGGATTGCCGGTAGGTGGCCGAAGTCACGAGAAGACGGACGAATTTTTTGATATCCCATTTTTCCCGCACCAGTTCCGTGGCCAGCCAGTCCAGCAGCTCCGGATGCGAAGGCAGTTCGCCCTGGGCTCCAAATTCCTCACTGGTCCTGACAATCCCCACGCCGAAGAGGGATTCCCAATACCGGTTGGCGGTGACCCGGGCGGTCAGGGGATTTTGTGGATCCATCAGCCAGCGGGCCAGGGCCAGGCGGGTGACCGCGCCGTCCAGTTTCAGGGGAAACAGGGCATCCGGCATGCCGCCGGTGACTTCTTCCCCGTGGTTTTGATAGTTGCCCCGGATTTGCAGGTGCGTCCGGCGGCGTTTTTCCGGCGGCAGTTCCTGGAATACGGGGACGGTTTGGGGCGTGATCGCGGCGAGTTGGGTTGTCAGGTCTGTGAGCTTCCGGCGTTCTGCGGCAAAGGCCGGTGACCGCTCCCTCAGGTAATGCTCCATGATCTGGCTGCTTTCTTCAGCCGTGCGTGAGGCGGCTGGTTTGGCCAGTTGACTGGCGAGCTGCGCCGGAATTTCAAAAAGCCTGGCCACTGCGGCATCCGAAGTCGTGCTGAGGCGGAACCGGCCCAGGGTGTGCTGAGGAAAATCGGATTGCTGTTCAAGGGTGATTTGCAGCCGGGCACCGGCCGGGACTTCGACAGGATCTGCTGCCAGCAGCGTCAGGGTGTGGGCCTGCCCGGTTGATCCGCCTACGGCCCAGCCGGGCTTCCGGTCTTTTGGCAGGGGGCTATTCAGGACGGCCCGCGCCTCGAAATCCGCCTGGGTGTAGTCTGCTAACGCGTCGCTGAAACTTTTTTCACTGGCCCGATCCGTTTTGAAGGTGCTGACTGGGGCAGCGGCATTCCCGCTTTTTTCCCACACCGGCCGCCGCTGCTCATCCAGGGCGGTGAGGCGGAATCCCTGGAGCCTTTCGGCGGCTTCAGCGCGGTTCCAGACCACGATCCGGTCAATCGGTTGGGGGGCTTTCAAATCCACCTCCCACCATGGATCGTCGGTGTTTTCAGCGGTGTGGGCGACGGATCCCTGGTTGAATTCCCCGGCCATATTTCCGTCAATGGCCCGGGAGGCCAGCGCATCGGCATAGGTGGATTTTTGGGAAGCGGTGCCTTTCATGGCGATGTTGCGGCCCTGGCTGAAGACGCCGACTTCGGCCAATTGCAGAAATTTGTTTTTGCCCGGCAGTTCCAATCTTACATAGCGTGCCATGGGCAGTTTCGTGTCTCCGGCAGGCAGCACCGCGAGTTTGAGACCCGTCAGGACAAAGTTGCCGGCCGCCTGGCCCGGCCCATTTCCTGGCAGACCTTCGTGCGGAATGGCCTCGAGCCGCAACGCCCGGATGCTCCGGGCGGAAGCGGCGGGGATTTCCAGCAGGTAGGTATCTTTTACGGCAGAGCCCGTCACCGCGATGGTGCCATCCGGCTCCTGATTCATGGGGAGTCCGGCGATGGATTTCAAGGATGCCGGGATCAGCGTCTGCCATGCTGGCTGGAGCGGGAATTGCTCCGCCCATGCGGCGGCCTCCTGCGCGGCAGCAGGCGTGGGGGATTTGAAAGCCGCCTTCACGGCATCCACTTCGGTTTGGAGTTTCCCCTGCTGGGTTTTCTGCTCTTCAGTCAGAAAATGGAGCAGAGGCGCTTCATCCCGCAGGTCGGCATCAGCGGTGTTATTGAGAATGGCAAACATCCGGAAATAGTCGGCCTGGGTGATCGGATCATACTTGTGGGTGTGGCATTGGGCGCAGGCCATGGAGCTGCCCATCCAGACGGCCATGGTGGTATTCACCCGGTCCACCACGGCGGCGTTGCGGAATTCCTCATCATTCGTCCCGCCCTCGCTGTTCGTCATGGTATTCCGGTGAAAGGCGGTGGCGATGCGTTGATCTTCCGTCGGCTCCGGCAACAGATCGCCCGCGAGCTGCTCCACTGTGAATTGATCGAAGGGTTTGTTGCTATTGAACGAACGGATGACGTAATCCCGGAACGCCCAGATCGGGCGCGGGGGATCGTCCGCATAACCAGCCGAGTCCGCATAACGCGCCAGGTCCAGCCATGCCCGGGCCTGGTGTTCACCATAGGCGGGCGAGGCCAGCAGCCGGTCTGCCAGCTTTTCATAGGCATCCGGCGAGGGATCATTCACAAAGGCGTCCACTTCCCCTGGAGAGGGTGGCAGGCCTATCAAATCGAAGGAAAGCCGCCGCGCCAGAGTGGGCCGGTCAGCTTCCGGCTGGGGTTGAAGTCCTTCCCGGTCCAACCGTTCCCTGACGAATGAATCGACCGGATGCATTCCCTGATAGGGCGGTTCCAGCCGGACAGGTGGTTCATAGGACCAATGCCTGGAAAAGCCGGCTCCTTCCTTCACCCAATCCGCCAGCCGTTGTTTTTCTGAAGCGCTGAGCTGTTTACCGGACCTGGGTGGCGGCATCACTTCATCCGGATCCGTGGAGAGGATCCGTGCGATGAGATCGCTTTGCCCGGGATGTCCCGGCACTACAGCCGCTGTTCCCCCCAGATCCATTCGGGAACCCGCTTCGGTATCAAGGCGCAGGCCTCCACTGCCCTTCGGACCCCCTTTGCGGTCCTCAGGGTCCGGGCCATGGCATTTAAAACAGGCATTGGACAGCAGAGGGCGGATTTCCTGGGCGAAGGAAACCGGCCGCTCCGCCGCCAACGACAAGCCAGGGCCACCCACCAGAATGAGGGCCAGCGCAGTAGTGAAAGGTGGGCAGATTCGCTTCATGAAATCGGGAGGAGTCGAATGGTTGAACGTCTTCAATGGGCGATAGTTTACAAGACAGACAGAAACCAGCGGGGAAACCAATACCGGTCACGGGCAGGTCCAGCCCTTCCTGGACTTACTACGACGGGTCGATGGCAAGCTGATAAAAAATTTCCATCCGGCATCTCCTCCGGACCGGATTTTGCGAATTTGACATATTTATGGTCCAAAAGACTCCAGAAAACGCAAATAAGGGGAAGGAGGGAAGAAATACCGGGGCTGATAAATTTAGAGCAATCATACAATAAATAATTTCAAGAATCCGGTTGCGCGAATTAATTCTGGTTTTTATAATAATGCGCGCTTATTTTGAAAACGCGACATTATGAATATTCGAATCAAACATGGATTCACCCTGATTGAAATCCTCCTTGTGGTTGGAATCATGACTGTTTTGTCAGCTGCCGGATACCTCGTGGCCGAGAAGGCCAGTCAGGCCTCAGCAGAAGCGAAAGTGGCGGGCGATATGGCGATGCTGAACCGCGCGGGCAGACCGAATTCCAGCCTGCCATGACTCCTGATCCCGTCATTTCCTCCTCCGGCCCGGACCCGGATCCGGCCTCATTCCTTTATATGATCAGGCACCCGTTGGTGCTGGGTCTCACCGCTGCGATCATCGCGGCAATGTTCTGGCCTGCTTCTGAATCCGCTCCCAAAGCCACCGCGCCATTGGCGGTTCCGTCCCAGGGTTCGGCGGATTTCGAAGCAGCCTGCCGCGCGGCCCAACCCGTTGTAGCCGCCTTCCTGTCCGCCAGCACCACGGAAGCCCGCGCCGCCCTGATCAAGGACAGTGCCCGCCTCCGCCCGGTCATGGAGGGTTATTACCAAAACCGTGAAGTGGAGCCCATCAACGCCGCTGACTTCCAGCCCGCGCCCTGGCGCATCAATGGGCCTAACGGGGCCGTCGCCGTGCTCCATGCCCCGCGCAGCCGCAGCCTGCCGGCCATCATCGCCTGCGTCTCCCAGGAAAACGGGCAATGGCTGCTGGATTGGGAAACCTTCATCCAGACCGCCGATGGAAATCTGGGCCAATTCATCGATCAGGCTGGGGGCGGCTTACAGACCTTCCGGGTGCGCGCCACCCGCACTTCGGCCAAGGACCAGCCTGTCGTCCTGAGCCTGGCGGATCCTTTCGGGGACCGCGCCCTGACGCTTCCCGTGACGCGCCCTGACCTTGTGGCCATTCTGGAAGCTGGCCTGCCCGCCGGCCAAACCCGCACCGCCACCATCGAAGTCGGCTGGATCAGCGACACTGTCACCGGTGGATTGGTGCCCCGGGTCACCCGGCATGTCTGTTGGGGATTCCAAGGCTTGGACGGGCAACCTGCGGTGCCTGCGCCAGCCGCCACCGAAGCTCCCGGCACCAGTGCGCCGGGGTTGGCCGCCAACCCGCCGCCTGCGCCTGAACCCGTAGCCACGCCTCCGCCAGCGGCTACCGTCGCTGCGGCCGCCAGGATCGCGGTGGAAACACCGGCCGCCTCCTCCCCTGGCACCAAAGTGAAATCCGGATCCAACAAATCCGGCATGCAGGCTTCCAACAAAAAGAATCCCTGATCCGGGCGGATATCTGCCCGCAGTCAGGGCACGCTTCGTTTTACCGTTTATCCTTTGGCAAAAATCCAAGGCGTTTTCCCAGGCAGAACCAAAACTGCCGGGGCAGGGCGTCTGCCAAAGCAGCGGCCTGTGCCTCCGGGGAGCCGGAGGACAAGGCCGGCGGTTTCCAGATCCCGATCGTCCGGCCCAGGGCCAGCCAGCGGGATTGGGTCAGACTGCCCCTTAGCGTGGCGAGGTCCTTGAAACCCCGAGCGCGGCTTTTAGCTTCCTTTTCAGCGAGGCGCAGGGCCTCGTATTTATCGGTCAGGCCCACCGCACCGGTCACCGGGCCGGATTCGTCCCACAGATTGACGAGCGATTTATTCGGATAAGTGAGCAGCTCCGGATACTGGGTGGTGCCCAGGGCCGTAACGGCGTGGAGGATTTCCTCCTCCGTGAGTTTAGCCGCCGCCCCGGCCAGCAGGGTTTGATACAGGCCACCATGAAAGCTCGAAATGCTATCCCACTGGGCGCGGGAGTAGCGGGCCCAGCGCGCCCGCAGGGCCGGATCCGCCGCCAGTTCCGGTGCCAGATCGCGCGCCAAATCGAAGGTCATGCGCAGCATCTCGCGCAGCAGCGGGGCAGGCTCGCTGTTCATGGTATTGGTGCCGTGGACGCGGTAGTTCACCAACTTGTCAGGATGCACCACCATCGCCTCCCGCAGCACTGTCTGGGCGAGGAAGTAATAATCGTGGTTGAAATGATAGGGCCGGAAGGGGAACCGCTGCAGCCACGCGGTGCGGGCGAGGACGTTGCTGGTGGTGGCGGGGAAATTCCCCACGCCCAGCCACTCGCAGAGATCGCGCTCCGGGGTATGGAGCGACCACATGGCCCGGAACCATTTCGCCCGGGGTTCACTGGCAGCGAGGTCGGCATCGTTTTCATCGATCACCCGGATCGCACTCACAGCGACCTGCTTCGCCGGATCCGCCTCCAGCAGGGGCAGGCATTTTTCAAAACGGTCCGGCGCGTAGTGGTCATCGCTGTTCAGGATGCTGACAAATTCACAGTCCTGGGCGGCCATGGCCAGTAGTTCATTGATCGTGCTGTGGGCCCCGCGGTTTTCGCGGGCACTGCCCTCCACCCCACGCTCTGCATAACTGCGGATGATGGCCGGGGAATCATCCCGGGATCCATCATCGATCACGATGATCCGGTCCGGGCGGCGGGTCTGGGCGAGACAGGATTCAATCGCCGCGCCGATATACCGGGCGTGATTATAACAAGGAATGATGACGGCGAGTTTCAACGGAAGGGGAATGAGTGTTCTGCGCTCGGGGCTGGGACCGCCAAGGGCCGTCCGCTCAGGCCGTATCATCTCACGGCCTTGCGCTAAAATACAAGAGGACCTGCGCCGGAAGCCCAGACAGAACGCACTTCAGGCCCGGCTCCCTGCGGAGACCGGGGGTTGGGGTTGGTTTGATTATTTGAGGTCAAAGAGCAGGGCTTCAGCGGGTTCGAGCGCATGGATCGCATAATCGCCGGAGATCTCCGCGCTGGCTCCATCACCTGCCAGCAGGGCCGTGCCATCGAAGGTCAGGCTGCCGCGCATGACCTGGAGCCAAAGGCCCCGGCCTGGCCGCAGCTGATGCGGGATAGGCTGGCCGGGCGTGAGGCGCAGGCGGTAGATTTCCGCATCCTGATGGATGGTGGCAGAATCATCGCGGCCATCCGGAGAGATCACGAGGACTTTGGGATCGCGATCACTTTCGGGTTTGGGATGCCACTCTGTATAACTGGGGGTGAGGCCAGCCTTCGCAGGCAGGATCCAGATTTGCAGCAGGTGGAGGTCCTGTTTGGCATCCGGATTGAATTCGCTATGGGTAACCCCGGTGCCGGCGCTCATGAGCTGGATTTGGCCCGGGAGCAGGGTGCGGCCATTGCCCATACTGTCCTTGTGAGCCATGGAACCCCCGAGGACATAGCTGAAAATTTCCATATCCCGGTGCGGATGGGTGCCGAATCCCATGCCAGCGGCGACATGGTCTTCATTGATCACCCGCAGGGAGCGGAAATTCATGTGGGCGGGGTCATAGTAGTCCGCGAAGGAGAAGCTGTGCTGGGTTTTGAGCCAGCCGTGGTCCGCCGCGCCGCGGGCAGAGGAGGGGCGCTTGGTGATCCGGGAGGAAGCAATGGGTTCGGTTTTCATAGTGAGTGAGCTTGGAGCGGATTGGGCAGAAGGGAAATATCATGTTGCTTGCCTCAGCATACCTGCCGGGTATGCTCGTGGGGAATGGAACTCAGGCATCTCAAATACTTCGTCGCGGTGGCAGAGGAGCAGAACATCACCCGGGCCGCCACGCGGCTGCATGTTTCGCAACCGCCCCTGAGCAGGCAGATCCGGGATCTGGAGGAGGAGTTGGGGGTGGCACTGCTGGAGCGGAGTGCCAAAGCGGTCAGGCTGACGGAGGCTGGGCGCATTTTCCTGGTCGAATCCCAGGCCGTGCTGGCCCGGGCGGATCAGGCGCGGGAGGCGGTGCGGGCCTTTGCGAATCAATGCACCGGGGAACTGCATGTGGGCTATGCGCCATCCCTCACGGTTGAACTGCTGCCCCATGCCCTGCGGGAGTTCCAGAAAACATCGCCAGGGGTGCGGGTCGTCCTGCATGATTTGTCGACGGAGGAAATGTTGTCAGGCCTGCGGGAGAACCGGCTGCACCTGGTCCTGACGATTATGCCGGGCCGGGCCGCATTGCGGGGATTGGAGTTTCATGAATTGAGGCGTTATGGGGTGAGGGTGGCGGTGCATCCCCACCATCCCTGGCTGATCAGGGGCTCCTCTGCCATGGGCAATAACCCGCCCCCGCAGCGGCGGAGCCAGCCCCCGGGAAAGGGGAGCGGAAATGCCGTGACCTGGCGTGACCTCGCCGCTGAGCCCCTCGTGGGCTATTCACAGCGGGACTATCCGGGCTATCACGAATGGGTGCAGAGCCTGTTTGCGGCGGATGGGCAGGTGCCCCCCGTGATTGAGGAACATGATAGTGCCAGCAGTTTGATCGCGGCGGTGGAGGCCGGGCGCGGCGTGGCCCTGGTCCATGAGAGTTTTGGCTGCTTCGCCGGGGAGCGGGTGCGCCTCCTGCCTCTGGATCCGCCCCCTGCGGCCATGGCCATCGGGGCGGTGAGCCTCAAAGGCAGGGTGCAGCCAGCCATTCAGGAGTTCATCGCCGCCGCAGGTCGGCCAGCGGCAGGTTCCCGCACCGCCTCCCGCTGAAGGGGATCATTTGGGCTTTGTCCCGCCAGCGGCACCAGCTGTCCATGCGATCAGGCGCTGGAAAATCTCCACATTGTTATCCCCCGGCACCACCACGCCAGCGATTCCTTTTCCTTCCAGCACGGGATTTCCGATCCAACCGGCATCCGTCACCGCGATGAATCTGCCCTGGCCCAGGGTGGCCGCAGCCAGCAACACGCCGGGTTCATTGCGCGGGCTGTTCAGCGGCAAGACCTTCAGATCATTTGGCACCCAAGCCTGGGGCCGGGCGGGATGCTCTGCTGACAATACCAGGGTGTTTCCGGCATAATAACCCCACTTCAGTCCCCCGATCACCGGCACTGCTGGCGGCAGGACCAGGCCTTTGATATCGGTATACCGGTCCTCCCATTTCATGCCGAATTCTGCGAGCAAAGCATTGGTCTCTTTCGTCTCCAGATTGTGGTTTTCCTGATTCCCCATCAGCATCAGGCCGCCACCACCCTTCACAAAATCCAGCAGAACCGCCCGGTCTTCCGCGACCAAATGACGGGGAGCGGGATGGCTTTCCACCGCCTTGTCGCTGGGGTTTGCGATCAGCACCACGGAAACCCCTTCCAACATTTTACCGCTGACAGGCCCGGCCGAAATCCTCACCTCACAGGTTTCCTTCAGCTTGGCGAGAATGCCGCTGTAGGTGCCATCCGGCTGATAGCGGGTTTCGCCCACCGCATTCCAGGTCCGGCTGTAGAGCACCACGGGTTTCCCGGCCTGTGCCGGCAGGGGAACAGCACCCGTGAATCCGATACCGCAGGTGAGAAGCAGGAGCTGGAAGTGTCGTTTCATATGATTGGCAGGAAATGGCGTGCGCATTTCCCGTGATCCAGCCGGATTTTGCCGGATTCGTCAAGCCATCAGGGTGTGGCTGCCGCTTTGATGGCTGCTTTGACCTCCTCCAGTTCCCAGGTCAAGCACTTCTGAAAGCACACTCAACTCCCCCAGGGGCAGCGCCTCCACTTTTTCATGCACAGGATAACGTTTGGTTCCGGGATGCAGAATCCAGGCGCGTTCCAGGTTCAAATCCTCCAGGGCGGCGTGCAGGGATTTCGTCATCTTCGGTCCATCGTTCACTTTGAATTCGATGCCGTAGGCCTTGCCGCCCCGGAAGAGCAGCAGGTCCAGCTCCGCTCCGGCGTGGGTGGCCCAGAAATACGTGTCTTCACTCCCGCAAAGGGCCAGCACCTGTTCCAGGGCAAAGCCTTCCCACGATGCCCCCAGCTTGGGGTGCGATAGCAAATCCGACCGCGTTTTCATCCCCAGCAGGCTGTGGAGCAAGCCGCTGTCCCTGACATAAACTTTGGGGGCCTTCAGCTCCCGTTTGCCCAGATTGGTATGCCATGGCAGGAGACGTCGCGCGACATACGTGCCGCACAGGATATCCAGATAGTTCCGCGCCGTGCCTTCGGAAGCTCCCAGCGCCCGGGCCAGTTCTGCCGCATTCCAGACCTGACCATGGAAATGGCCGACCATGGTCCAAAAACGACGCAGCGTTTCCGACGGCGTGCGGATGCCCAACTGCGGCAGATCCCGCTCCAGAAAGGTGCGGATAAAACCAGCCCGCCAACGCCAGCTCGCGGCATCGCTGGAGGAGAGGAAAGAGCGCGGAAAGCCGCCCCGGAGCCACAACGCATCCAAGTCCGCCCCGCCAATCTCACCGGCGTGAAATCCGTTCAGATCCACAAAACCGACCCGCCCTGCCAGGCTTTCCGAAACCCCTTTCACGATGTCTGGCGAGGCCGATCCCAAAATCAGAAACCTCGCTGGCCGGTCCGGCCGGTCCGCCAAAGGCCGCAGCACGGCAAACAATTCCGGCTGCCGCTGGATCTCATCCAGCACCACCAGCCCGCGCAGTTTTTTCAAGACCAACTCAGGTTGGGCCAGCGCCGCCCGGTCCTCCGCGCTTTCCAAGTCAAACCAATGCCCGCCATCCCGATCCACCAGCATCCGCGTCAAGGTCGTCTTCCCGCACTGACGCGGCCCCAACAGCGCAGCCACCGGATTTTCCTCCAGCGCCGTTTCCAAGGCGGTCATGGCTTCCCGGCGATCAATCATGTCGTGAAATTATCATTGAAAATCCGCAAAGCAAATGCGGATTTTCAAGGATGGATGGGGAGTGGGTTGGTAAGTTCGTGCGTGAGGTTTCCCGGAGTATTGGATTTTAGGTTGCCGGCCAATGCGCTTGTTGGATGCTCCGGGGCGGATTGCAAATCCGCGCTCCAATTTTTTTAAAACTGCCCTTTATCAGTCAAGCTTCTGTATGGACTCCAAACCGCTCCCTGCATTGCCCGGTCCGTCCCACAAGGGTTGGCACGCGCGGGGCTATTTGCCGCACTGTGACTTTCCAGGGTTGATCCAAGGCCTGATTTTCCGCCTGTTTGACTCCGTGCCGGGGGAAGTGGTGGAAGGCTGGAAGCGCGAACTCGATTGGATGGAACATCGCACCACCCAGGAAAAGGATGCGGTGTATGATCACCAACGTCAGGAACTTCACCGCCGGGTGGCGGTTTTGAAGATACTGAGGTGGGGTGTTGTTTTTTAAGCTATCCGGAAGTGGCGCAGTTCATGGAGGAAGCGCTGCGTTTTTTTCATGGGGAACGCTATCAATTGATGGCATGGTGCGTGATGCCGAATCATGTCCACGCCCTGATCGCGCCTCTGGAACCGTGGACTGTGGGAAAGATCATGCACTCCTGGAAACGGCATACCGCCCGGCAGGCGAATAGGCTTTTGCATCGAACCGGCGGGGCATTCTGGGCCTTGGACTACTATGATCGCTTTATCCGGGATGAGCCTCACTTTCTGCGGGCGGTGGATTATATTCACCAAAATCCCGTGAAAGCGGGCCTGTGCTCCAAAGCGGAGGATTGGAGGTGGTCCAGCGCCCGCCGTGCGGTTCGTGAATGAGTCGAGCGCGACTCTTATTGGAGCGCGGATTTGCAAGTCGCCCCGGAGCAATGGTTTTTCATAGCATCTGCCAATGCTCTGCTGATGCTCCGGGGCGACTTGCAAAGTCGCGGTCCATTTTCCAAAACCCCATTGCCTGTCGCGTCCGTTGGGGGGATGGCTGCGTTTCTAACTCACGAACGATGGGAGTGCTGACGCCGGAGTATAAGGAGTCGCCGCAGACCTGGGATGAGGTCGCGGCGGGGCGGGAGTGGTGTGCCGGGGCGGCGGGGGCGGTGGTTTTTCAGAAAAAGCTGTCGACTTTGACCAGCGGGGCGGCTTCCAAAAAAACCAAGCCCAAGCGGGTTGTGTTGGAGCAGGTGGCGGAAGCGGCGCAGGGATTCGCGGCGGGGATGGTGCTGCATCATTTGGAGAAGGCAGGCGCGGCGCGGCGGGTTTGGGTGTTGGCGCGGGATTTGAAGGCGCAGGAAGTGTTGTCCCAGGACCTGGCGACATGGTGGGGGGCGGCCATTTTTTTCCCGGAGGCGGAGGAACTGCGCACCGAGGACTCGCTGCCGGATTTGGAAGCGCAGGCGGAGCGCTTGGCGTTGCTGCAACGCTTGGCCGTGCCGGCAGTGGGGCTGGAAGTGTTGCTGTTGAATGCGTCCTCCCTGACCGAAATGGTGCCCCCGCCGGGCGGGTTGGCAGCCTCGCGCCTGACCCTGAAAGCGGGACAAACGGTGGAGTTGGAAGCGGTGGTGCAGCAGTTGGAGGAGGCGGGGTATGACCGGCAGCCGCAGGTGGGCGAGCGGGGGCAATTCGCGGTGCGTGGCGGCATCCTTGATGTCTATCCCTGGCAAAGCGAGCTGCCGCTCCGGGCGGAGTTTTTTGACCGGGAGGTGGAGAGTCTGCGGAGTTTCGATCCGGATAGCCAAATCTCCGTCGGCAAGCTGGAGGAAGGCAGCATTCTGCTGAAAGTGGACGGCGGCGGCGGGGCGGACGGCGGGCTGGTGCTGCTGGAGGAATGCATCGGCAAAAACGATGTGGTGATCGCGGTGGATCTGAATGAAGACCGGCCGGGGGCCAGCCTTTGGATCGGGGCCGGGGCCGATCCGGCGGCGGTGGCGGTGGAGGATCCGAAGACGGCCTGCGATGATTTGCCGATGGGGGAATTCGATGCCGGGGATTTTGTGGTGCAGCAGGCGCGGCGGGCGGAATTTGTCAGTCAGCTCCAGCGCTGGCACGCGGATGGGTGGCGGACGGTGATGTTTTTCAACAACGAGGGCGAGATCGAGCGTTTCCGGGAATTGATGGTGGAGGAGGCCCTGGAAAAGCATGTGCTGGAAACGCATCTGGGCCGGGTGAACCGGGGATTTACCGTCCCGGCGGCGAAGCTGGCGGTGCTGAGCGATGCGGAGATTTTCGGACGCTATCAACACACCCGCGCGCGGCGTCTCATCAATGGCGTGCGGCGCCAGCGCTCGCGGAAGGCTCCGCTGGACTTGTCGGATATTACGGATGGCGATTTCGTGGTGCACCAGGAATATGGCATTGGAAAATACCGGGGCCTGATCCAACGCGCCGCTCCCAACGGGCTGGAGGAGGATGTGGTGGTGCTGGAATATGCCGATGACAGCAAGCTCTATGTGCCGCTGGCCCAGGCGTGGCTGATCAGCCGCTACGTTGGGGTGGGCAAGCGCACCCCTGACTTGAATACCCTGGGCGATGGCCGATGGGGGAAGACGAAGAAGGCGGCGGAGCGCTCCATTTTCGAATACGCCGAAAACCTGTTGGGGATGCAGGCGCAGCGGAACACCGGAAATGGCTATTCCCACCCGCCGGACACGCGCTGGCAGGGGGAATTTGAGGGTTCCTTTCTCTACAAGGAAACGGCGGACCAACTGCTGGCGATCGAGGACACGAAGCGCGACATGGAGAGCGATCGCGCCATGGACCGGCTGATTTGCGGCGATGTCGGATTCGGCAAAACCGAAGTGGCGATCCGTGCCGCGTTCAAAGCGGTGATGGGCGGGAAACAGGTCGCCATGCTGGCCCCGACCACGGTGCTGAGCCAGCAGCACTATCACAACCTCCGTGAACGTTTTTCCGACTATCCGATCAAGGTGGAAGTGCTGAACCGCTTCCGCACCGCGGCGGAATCGAAGAAGGTCCTGGAAGCGCTGGCCGCCGGTGATGTCGATGTGCTGGTGGGCACCCACCGCCTGATTTCCAAGGACGTGAAGTTCAAAAATCTCGGCCTCGCCATCGTGGACGAGGAGCAGCGTTTCGGGGTGAAGCACAAGGAACGCTTCAAGGAACTGTTCCATCTGGTGGACGTCCTGACGCTTTCCGCCACCCCGATTCCCCGGACGTTATACATGGCGCTGATGGGCGTGCGGGACATGAGCACCATCGACACCGCGCCGCCCAACCGCACCCCGGTGGAAACCACCATCTGCGCCTACGACGAGCGCGTGGTGAAGCGGGCGCTGGAGCGCGAACTGAAGCGGAAAGGCCAAGCGTTTTTCCTGCACAACCGCGTGGCCACGATCGAGCGCACCGCCGCGAAAATCCGCGACCTTTGCCCGCCCGGCACCCGGGTGGATGTGGGCCACGGCCAGATGGAGGAAGGCATGTTGGAGGATGTCATGACCCGTTTTGTGAACGGCGAAACGGACGTCCTGGTGAGCACCACCATCATTGAAAGCGGGATCGATATTCCCAATGCCAACACCATCATCATTGACCGCGCCGACCTCTTCGGGCTAGCAGATCTTTATCAGTTAAGAGGCCGGGTGGGCCGCGCCGGGCACAAGGCCTACGCCTTCCTCATGATCCCGCGCAGCCAAATGACCACTGGCGATGCCCGGAAGCGGATCAACGCCATGAAACAATACACCGCGCTGGGCTCCGGCTTCAAGATCGCGATGCGCGACCTCGAAATCCGCGGGGCCGGCAACCTGCTGGGCACCCAACAGAGCGGGCACATCATCGCGGTCGGCTTCGAGATGTATTGCCAGATGCTGAAATCCGCCGTGAACAAGCATCAGGGCAAACGGGCTACAGGGCGGGTGGAAACCTTGCTCTCCATTGATTTTGTGGCCTTCAACGAGGCCTCCTGGCTGGAAGCGAAGGACAAAAAACTCCCTGCCTTCATTCCCGCCACCTACATCACGGAGCCGACCCAACGCATCCCCGCCTACCGCCAGATCGCGGAGGTCAGCAGTCTCAAGGAACTCGCCGACCTCACCCGCCAATGGCGCGACCGCTACGGCCGGCCGCCCCATTCCGTGGAAAACCTGCTGCGCTGCACCGAGCTGAAACTTCAGGCGCATAATAAAGGAATCAGCGCCGTCGAGATCAAGGATCACAAGCTCATGCTCTCCAAAAACCGGGAGTTCATCCTCATCGGTGGCAAGTTCCCCCGCCTCCGCGAAAAAGCCGCCCCGGTGCACCGGCTGGAGGAGGCCCTGACCTTGCTGAAGCAGTTGTAGAAAAGTAGCCCTCATCGCTCCGCGTGATGAGCCTGCGGCGCACCTTGGATTCGCTGGTAAAACCCCGGGTCGGATCTTCAACTAATTTGTGGATTTTTTAAACGCCGTCCTCGCCCACCAGCTAGCCTCGCCAAGGACGGCCGATGCCGTTGCACACAGGGCAAAGGTAGTCCCAAGATTAGGCCGTGATTTATCTGGACCACAACGCAACTACTCCGGTTTTACCCGCAGTCTGCGAAGCCATGCTTCCTTACTTGGGCGGCGACTGGGGTAATCCATCCAGCAGTTACCGTTTCGGTTCAAAATTAAAGAAGGTCGTCGAGGAGGCGCGCGATCAGGTGGCTGAATTACTGGGTGCCGCCAGTTCAAGGGAAGTCCTCTTCACCGGGAGCGGCACGGAATCAAACAACACGGCGATCCATGCTGCGCTGATGTCACGCTCCGGAAAACGCCATATCATCACTTCACAGGTCGAGCATTCTTCCGTGCTGTCCTACTGCCGCTATTTGGAGAAGCACCATGCCTGCCGGGTAACTTATCTTCCGGTGGACTCCTACGGCCTGCTTTCCCTCCCCGGTTTGGAAAATGCCCTGACCGACGACACCGCTCTCGTTTCCCTGATGTGGGCGAATAACGAAACCGGCGTTCTTTTCCCGGTGGAGGAAATTGCCGCGCTCTGCCGCAGCCGGGGGATTCTTTATCACTGCGATGCCGTCCAGGCCGCAGGTAAAATCCCCCTAAACCTCCGCCACATCCCCTGCGATTATCTTTCGCTGACCGGGCATAAAATCGGAGCCCCCAAAGGAATTGGTGCGCTCTATGTCAAGCGGGATGCACCGTTTGTTCCATTGCTCCACGGCGGTCATCAGGAACGATCCCGTCGCGGCGGCACCGAAAATGTTGCTGCGATCGCCGGTCTTGGAGCGGCGGCAGTGCTGGCTCTCGAAAAACTGCCGGAGTATGGCGGCACGGTCGGTCCACTGCGGGATACGCTTGAGGATGCTACTTTAAAGGTGATTCCTGGCTCCTCCCGCAATGGTCACAGGGACCTTCGCCTTCCCAATACAACGAGCATCCATTTCCCCGGCGTGGAGTCCGAGGCTCTCCTGCTCCTTCTCGACCAAGGCGGCATTTGCGCCAGCAGCGGCTCCGCTTGCCTCGCCGATAGCCCCGACCCTTCCCACGTCATCGCCGCCATGAATCCTGGGGAAGCCGCCCATCAGTCTGTGAGGTTTTCTCTTGGCTGGAACCACACTGCGGACGAACTTGACCAAGTCGTTTCCTCTCTCTCAGCCATCGTTCCTTCGCTCCTTTCCTTTCAGGCATGAAATCCACCTTCGCCTTACTCAACCGGATGCAGGCCGATGGCGTCATCGGCAGCTATGCCATTGGGGGAGCCGTGGGTGCTACGTTTTATTTGGAACCGGTTGCCACCTTGGACGTGGACGTTTTTGTCCTGTTATCCGCCCCGGCAGAAAGTGCCCTTTTATCCCTGGGACCGATCTATGATTACCTCCTGCCGCTGGGCTACCGTTCCGAGGGCGCATACATCCACATTGGCGATTGGCCGGTTCAGTTCCTGCCGCCAGCCGGTCCCTTGGAGGAAGAAGCCATCAACCGGGCCCGGGAAACCGAGGTCGAAGGAATTCCCCTCCGCGTCATGACCGCCGAGCACCTCGCCGCCATCGCCCTTTCCGTCGGCCGCGCCAAAGACTTCAGCCGCATTCTCCAATTCATCGAATCCGGCGTGCTTGATTCCGCTTCTCTGGATGATATCCTCACCCGTCATCATCTCCTGCCGAAATGGGAACAATTCGGTCGCCGTTTCCTCAATCCCGACCCGCCATGAGCGAGAAACTCCTCCAGATCCTCGAAAGTAAACGGGCCTACCGCTCCAAACTGGCGGCCTTGCCCTTTGCGGAAAAAATCGCCCTGCTGGAAAAACTCAGGCAGCGCTCTCTTTCCATCAGAGCAAGCCGTGAAAATGGGCTGGGATCGCCCCGCTGAACCTTGGGCTACAAATCGCCAGAGCCAACCACATTCAAGTAGCCCTGCCTGTCCGCAGCGGAAAGATCACTTGGGGTTATTCGTTTGGCTGCCAAAAGGATGGTATTTCTAATCCTCACCCGGCCCTTGCCGGAAGCCTGAAAGAAGTTGTCTCCAAAATCCAATTTGCTGGAATGATCGAGAGTTTCCGCCAGTGACTCCTCAAGTTGTTCCGGCGTCTTTTCGGCAACTGCCCGGAGAACGTCGAACAGTGCTTGGATGCCAACGGTTTTTCTGATATATGAGTTTCCGGCGGCGTTGACCCAAAGTTTCTCCTTGGCCAACTGAAGGAATCCAAGGATGATTTCCCACAAACGATCATCTTCACCTTGAAGATAGATGTCCCTGAAAGGACTGCCATCGGGCGGGAGAATTGATCGCTCCCTGTCGCCGGGCTCCTTCTCGTGCAATTTGTCACGGTCTGCCTTTGGCTTTGATGAAATCAGGCTCTGTATCCCTTCTACGATGCTTGCCGTCGAAAGCAGCCAAGTAGTTTCTCCTGCATCCGGGAATATGAGGTCGGCCTCCAGCGGGGCAATTTTGATATGGGAATAAAGTGGTGAAACGGGATTAAGGTTGAGGCGTCTGGTAAAGAATACCGCCAGCTTGTCCGGGGACCAACCATCCTGTGCTTCATCGTCCAAGTTGTAGCCAAATTGCTCGTAGGCGAGGCTCTTGTCCACCTTCCGCTGGTTGATGTTGATCGTCGCGAAAAGATATGCCTGATATGCCTGCGGCAGGTCGAGATAGACTGAGCAGAGTAAACTCATGTCACGCCGCTCTTCACTGCAGTGCTCAAACCCAAGCAATCTATGCTGCCCATCCACGACACTTCCAACTTTCCGGTTTGATGGAATCACGAGGTATTCCCCGCACTCGTCGGTTTCAACTCTCCACCGCATCTCCGGGTCTTCAATCGGCTTTCCGTGCTCCACATAGTTGCCCGCAATGATGATGCTGTTCGGGAATGCTGATTCAACGGTGTTGATGTAGGTGCCAATTTCCCGGGTTCGGGATGGTTTTGAAGGCCTCTGATTCCCAGTTAGATTATACCAAAAACTTTTCCTGCTGACTGATTCGATGCGGGTGGGATCAAGAAACACAATTTCCTTCAACTGCCGGGCGCTGATGGAAACGGCGTAGAAGTCGCCCATCGGCTGGCTTACTCTCACGGCTCTTAGCTTTAGCGGGTATTCCAAGTTCATACTGCGGCATTTCCTCCAATTGTTGCATCTGCGGGCGGGTCAGCCGCGAACATTGGATCTTTTTTGTGGACTAGCCACCATTCGAGCAGGGCACCAGCCAAGGAGAGTCCTGCGACCCAGACCATGACAGGAATTTGCACGAAGACTGCCACTGCTCCTAGCAGCCTGTCGGACTTAGTCCTAAAACCTTAAAAACCTGGGTATTCAGATTTTGCGGCCGTTTGAGGTCCCTGATTGCTGGAAAACCTGGTTCTTATAGCAAAGAATTCCTGGCCCGGGGCCGCACTCTGCGCCAAAGTCTTATCA
>CAMDJM010000032.1 GCA_945900785.1 Akkermansia muciniphila | reverse complement strand
AGAAATACCTCCCCACGCCGCAAGCCACCGAAGCCGAAGTCCAGCAAGCCCTCGCCCGGCGACACCGCCGAAGGCAAATCGACATCGATTCCCGAAAGCGACGAAATCCAGACACTTTAACGGATATTTTATAACACAGTAGAATTAGGTCCTTTGGAAGTTTAACAAAGTAGAATTGCCGGCTCCGACGCCGAAGACGCGCCAAAGTGCACCGCTGAAGTAATCGCCGGCCCGGAAGCTTGGGATCCGTCAAAGTGCACCACCCCACCGCAAGTGATTACCGGCCCGCGCAGCTTGTGCGGGGTGTTCCGGGAGGTCATTTTGCCGATGCTCGAACTGGCATTGAGCGCCCAACGCGTCTATCAGGATCTGGTCGCCGGGCACGGTTTCGGCGGGTCCTATCCGTCCGTTTCACGCTACGTGGCCCGGCTCAAGGCGCAGGAACCGGAGCGGGTCTGGCGCCTCGAGTGTGCGCCGGGGGAGGAGTTTCAGGTGGACTTCGGGCTGGGTGCTCCGCTGGTCGAGGCTGGCGGCGAAACCCGGCGGACGTGGTTGTTCCAGGCGGTGTTGAGCCATTCGCGCAAGGGTTATAGTGAGGTGGTATTGCGTCAGGATACGGAGACCTTCCTGCGGGTGACCGAAAACGCGCTGCGCTCTTTCAGCGGGGTGCCCCGGCTGCTTAATTTCGACAACCTCAAGGCGGCGGTGGTCAAGGCGGATTGGTATGACCCGGCGCTGAACCCCAAACTAGCGGATTTTTGCGCCAAGATGTGCTGAAGCTATCCGCGAAGGGCCGCTGCGGAACGGCGCGTCGGGGTCACTTGACGGGAAGCGCGGTGACTTGGCCCACGGAGATTCCGCCGTCCACGAGGATGGTTTGGCCGGTGACGTAGGCGGAGGCGGCGGAGGCAAGGAAGAGGAGGGTGCCGTCGAGGTCGCCGGGCTGGCCGGGGCGGCCGAGGGGAATGCGCTCGCAGAGGTATTCGACCCATTCCTCGTTGTCGTAGAGGACCGCGTTTTGGGCGGTTTTGAACCAGCCGGGGGCGAGGCAGTTGACGGTGATGCCGTGCGGGCCCCAGTCGGAGGCGAGGGACATGGTGAGTTGCTTCACGCCGCCGCGGCTGGCTCCGTAAGGCGCGAGTCCGGCGTAGCCTGCGACGCAGGTGACAGAGCCAATGTTGATGATGCGCCCCCGTCCGGCGGCAATCATATGAGGAGCGATGGCCTGGGCGACAAAGAACGTGCCGCGCAGGTTGGTGTCGAGGATGGTGTTCCAATCGTCCCAGGTGACGTCGAGCGCAGGCTTGCGTCGATTGCAGCCAGCGTTGTTGACGAGGATGTCGATTTTTCCAAAATGCGCGGCGGCCTGGGCGGTGGCGGTGCGGATGCTATCGAAATCGCGCACATCCAAGGCCAGCGGCAACACCTTCCGGCCAAGCGCTTCGATGGCGGCGGTGGTGTCCTCGAGGTCCTCCACGGAACGCGCGGTGATGGCAAGGTCACAACCCGCGCGGGCCAAAGTCAGGGCAAAGCCTTTGCCAAGGCCACGGCTGGCTCCGGTGAGGAAGGCGGTTTTTCCGGTGAGGTCGAAGGTGGGGTGGGGCATGGGGTAATGGGGGATTTGAACAGAAGGGCGCGAAGGACAGGAAGGTCCGGCTTTAGATCATGTTTATATTCAGGGCGGGAACTCGAGATCAAAATCGACAGTTAGAAGCTTCAATTCGGCTCTGATTTCATCCCGGCTTTTTACCGGAAGCCACAGACCCATCGAAACATAATACGATCCTCCTACATAACGTTGTTCCGGAATGGACAAACGCTCGAAATCAAACCGGGTGTAGAATGGTTCCGTGAGCATTGCGGTTTCCAGACCAAAATAAGCTGGGTCATGATCTGCTTCAGCCAATGCGAGCCGTGTCAATGTTAGCAGAGATCCCAAGCCCTTGCGATGCCAATTCCGACGGACCATTCCGAAACAGAATGCCGCGTGATTGGCCTCGGCCATGATGTCCAGCCCGCCGCAACCAACTATTTCACCCTTGGTTTCAATGACCAGATAGTAGGAAAATGGGCCTTCCAAATAATCGATCAGCAGTTCCAGCGCCGCAGGGAGGAATTCTTCTATGTTCGACGCATAAATGTTCAAGCAAGCGTTCAGGTCTTCCGGCCTATATTCCCGGACTACGAGGTCTTTGGGAATTCGGGATAGCGATTGGCTATGCATCTTTCTTAGCAGCATCCAGAATGTTCAGAACTTCCTGCTCAATTTCCCGGCTTGGCAGAATATCCGTCAAATCTGTGACGGCTATTGAATCATGACCACAGCGGCAGGAGGAAGGCCATTCTTCTTCGGTGGCGGGTTCCGTGGGATCATAGAGAATGCGTCCCACCAATTCCGGGTGGAGTTGGATTGTATGCTTTTTCATGGAATCCAAGTCACGGCTGGAGAATGACTTTAATCAGATCTTCCTTGGCGTCGTAGAGGCGTTGGAACCAACCGGCTCCTTCCGAAAGGGGGCGGATGGCGCTGGTGAGGGGTTCGACGCGGATGCGGCCGGCGGCGATTTCCTGGAGGGCCTGGGGGTATTCGCCGGCGGAGGCGCAGGAGCCGAAGAGGGTGATTTCGCGGGTGACGACGAGTTGCAGGGGGAACTCGATTTTCTGGGCGAGGTTGCCGATGAGGCCGACGTGGCCGCCTTTCCGGACGCTTTCGATGGCGGCGGTGGCAGTGGCGGTGATGCCGACCGCTTCCATGGCGATGTCGACGCCCTGACCGTTGGTGCGGGCGAGCATTTCGTCCTTGAGGCTGGCGGTGGTTTTGGCGGGGAAGACTTCGTCGGCACCGAGTTCCCTGGCGAGGGCGAGGCGGGCTTCGCTGAGGTCGGAGGCGTAAACTTTGGTGCAGCCGGCGGCTTTCAGGGCTTGGATGGTGAGGAGGCCGATGATGCCGGCTCCAATAACAAGGCCGGTCTGCCCGGGGCCGGCTTGGGCGCGGCTCACGGCATGGAGGGCGACGGCGGTGGGCTCGACGAAGCAGGCCTGCTGGAAGGTGACAGCATCCGGAATGGGGATGACGACGCGGGCAGGAACGGCGACGTATTCCGCAAAAGCGCCGTGCTGGCGGTAATCGGGACACGAGACGCCGAGAACGCGGCGGTCTTCGCAGAGGTTGACCTGGCCGTCGGCGCAGTAGTGGCATTTTCCGCAGTAGAGGGTGCTGTCGAAGGTGACGCGCTGGCCGGGCGTCCAGGAACCGGCTTCGGGTCCGGCGGAGTGGATCGTGCCGGCGGCTTCGTGGCCCATGATGATAGGGGGGAGGCGTCGGCCGGTGCTGCCGTCCATGCCGTGGACATCGCTGCCGCAGGCGGCGACTTTGATAAGCACTTCGTCAGGCTTGAGTGAAGGCACGGAAGTCTCGCCAAATTGGAATTCCTTGTAGGCAGTGAGAGTAAGGGCTTTCATGGGAAATGGACAGTTAGGAGGATTCCAGGGCAGTGGCTCAGGCGCCGGGACTTTCATGACAGAGGCTCGGGGGCATGTCGATGGAAAAGGGGGACCGGTGCCCTTTTGTGATGGCCGCAGGGAATCATTGAGCGGCATGGCAAAACCGGGTGAAGCCGGGCCTGCAATAAGTCGTGGGCCTCTACCGGGTGAAAAATAACTCAATCATGAGGATGGCGACGATATTGACGACTTTGATCATGGGGTTGATGGCAGGGCCGGAGGTGTCCTTGTAGGGATCGCCTACGGTGTCGCCAGTGACGGCGGCTTTGTGGGCTTCGCTGCCTTTGCCGCCGTGGTGGCCTTCTTCGATGAATTTTTTGGCGTTGTCCCAGGCCCCGCCGCTGGAGGTCATGGAAATGCCGACAAACAATCCGGTGACGATCGTGCCGACCAGCATGCCGCCGAGAGCTTTGGCACCGAGGGCCGGGATGGCGGCGATGGCGATGACGCCGACGACTGGAAGCAGAGCGGGCAAGACCATTTCACGCAAGGCCGCTTTGGTCACGATGTCCACACAGGCGGCGTATTCGGGCTTCTGGGTGCCGTTCATGATGCCGGGGTATTTTTCCAACTGGCGTCTCACTTCCATCACGACCGCCCCGGCGGCCTTGCCCACGGCGCTCATGCTCCAGGCGGTGAAAAGACAGGGCATCAACCCGCCGAGGAACATGCCGATGATGACGATAGGGTCCTTGAGGGAAAAGTCCCAGGTTTGTCCGGTTTTCTTTTCCAGTTCCAGATAGTAGCTGCCGAAAAGCACGAGGGCGGCGACTCCGGCGGAAGCGATAGCGTAGCCTTTGGTGACCGCTTTCATGGTGTTGCCGACAGCGTCCAGGCTGTCGGTGCGCTCCCGGACTTCCTCGGGCAGGCCGCTCATGACGGCAATGCCGCCGGCGTTATCCGTGATGGGGCCAAAGGCATCCAGGGAAATGATGATACCGGCCATGCTGAGCATGGACATGACGGCGGTGGCGATGCCGAAGAGATCGCCCGCCTGATAGCTGAAGAAGATCGCGGCAACGATGCAGAGGACGGGCAGCGCGGTGGCTTTGTGACCGACGGAAATCCCCGCGATGATGTTGGTGGCATGGCCGGTGCGGGAGGCTTCGGCAATGCTGCGGACGGGCCGGTAGGCGGTGGAGGTGTAGTAGTTGGTGATCACCACGGCTGCACCGGTCATCAGCAGCCCGACGATGGCGGCCCCATAAATGCCGGTGGAGGTGAAAGTTTTGCCTGCGATGACCAGCGTATCCGGCAGGAGCCCCATGGTGGCCGGCCAGTAGAGCAGGGCGGAGATGAGACCGGAGACGAGCACGCCTTCCATCAGCACGCGGTCAGCTTTGGCGCTGTTACTGCGGACATTGACATAGAGGATACCCAGCACCGCTCCAATCACGGAAATGCCTCCAATCACAAAAGGATAAACCATGGCCCCCTCAGCAGCGGGGCCCCCTCCGAGCTGGAGGAAGCCGATGAGCAGGGCTCCGATCAGGCTGACGGCGTAGGTTTCAAAAACATCGGCGGCCATGCCGGCGCAATCGCCCACGTTGTCACCCACGTTGTCGGCGATGGTGGCGGGATTGCGGGGATCGTCCTCATTGAGATTGGATTCCACTTTGCCCACCAAATCCGCGCCGACATCTGCCGCCTTGGTGTAAATGCCTCCTCCGAGCCGGGCGAAGACGGAGATCAGGCTGGAGCCCAGGGCCAATCCTACCAGACTATCGACGGCATGCTCCGTGCTCTGGCCGCGCATGATATTGAAGAAAATCCCCACGCTGAGGAGGGCCAGACCGACCACCAGCAGGCCGGTGACGGCCCCGCCATTGAAGGCGACCCGCAGGGCCTTGGGCTCGCTTTCCGTGGCGGCCTGAGTGGTGCGCACATTCGCCAGCACGGCGACGCGCATGCCGATGAAACCGGCGATGAGTGAGCAAACCGCTCCTACCACAAAGCCTGCCGGCACCGCGATGCTTTGCTTCCAGAGCACCAGCAGCACTGTGATAATCGCTGCGATCACTCCTACCGCGAAGAGTTGGCGTTTCAAATAAGCGGCCGCACCTTCCTGGATGGCTCCGGCCACTTCCGCCATAAGTTCATTGCCAGCCGGGGCATTTTTAATTCGGATCATCAGCCACACGGCCACCACCAATCCCAGTCCTCCAAGGGCGAGGGCCAGGTTGATGCCATGGGTCAGCAGGAAATCGGACGCGGCGAAGAAGAAAAGCATGGAAAGTAGATAGTTAAGGAGTTCCGAAACGGGAGCGCGAGTTTAGCCGGTCGGAACTGAGGTGCAAGATCGTTTTTAAAGCGGAATCCTGCTCTCCGCGTTTTTCAGTGCAGTATTAGAGCCCATTCAGCATCAGGAATGGGCGGGCCGCAGTGGGTGCCTTCCATGCTGAAATCAGGCCACAAAAAAGCCCGGATCCTGGAAAGGATCCGGGCTTCGAAGGAAGGGAACATTAAGCCCCTGTCAGGCTCAGCCTTGAGGATTTTTCACGTCGTCCGGGTTGGTGCCCCAGTCGATGCTGAAGACATCCACGGTCTGGGTGCCTTTTTTCTCCATGCATTTGAAGTCGGGGGAGAGGTCGCCCACTTTGGCACTGCCGGTGACGCTCACCCAGGCATTTTTCATCCCGTTGAAGACGCCGCCTTTTTTGTTTTTTTCCTTGGTATAGGTGCCAACGGTTTCCGAGAAGCCATTGGCAAGCAAGGGAAGCAGGCTGTTGGAGGCAGTTTCCAGGCCAGTGGTATAAGCCCAGGCACACTCTCCGGGCATAAGGGCCTGATCATAGTCGGGGGAAGTGCCGATGTTGTTGTCAGGTCCTTTTTTGTCTCCGGAGGGAGAGGTTTCATGCCACGCATCGCCGGCGATGGCGAACAGTTTTTCGGTGTCAACGAGTTGCTTTTTGAAGAGTTCCTTGAAGGCATCGTTGGAATATTGGGTGGCCACCGGGAAGGTCTGGTCGTTGTCTGCGGCCCAGGCACTGAGCATCGTGAAGATGTCGCGGCCGGTTTTGGAGGCCGTGCTGGCTTTCACACCGGGCATGATCTTGCTGTAACCGGCAAACCCGCTGGCGGCGAGCATGGCGATAATGGAGATCACGACGAGGAGTTCGATCAGGGTAAAGCCCCGGTTTCGTTTTTGGATTGATTTCATGTTATTATGGTTGGTTGGTGGCGGAAGGACCGCCATGGTTGGGCTGTGGGTGCTGGTTATGATGTATGGAAAAGTTCCGCCTGCACCCGGACGGAGGATTTCCAAGGCCGATAGTATCAACTTGTTCCGGCTCAGCAAGATAATTTGTAGGGAATTCTCTTACGTGAAAACGGAGTTAAACTACGGAAATGAGGTTCACCTGCCGAGCAGTGCTTTGACTTTGGGTTCGATGGCGGATACCCAGAGATCATAGCCTTTTGGACTGAGGTGGAGGGAATCAGGCATAATATCCCTGCTGAGTGTTCCATCGGGCTGCAGGAATGTTTTGCTGATATCAAGGAAGAAGATGTTCTTGTCGTCGGCGAGCCTGGGCAGCAGGACATTGATTTCATTGGTGCGCACCCGCATGGGGTCCTCGGCTTTTTCGCCCCGGGGGAAAACGCCAAGGACGAGCACTTTCATTTCCGGCTGTTTTTGGCGGAGTTTTTCAATGATGGTTTTGATGCCGGCCGCAGTATCCACAGCCGGGTCCATGCGGTGGCCGGTGTTGTTGGTGCCGATCATGAGGACCGTCAGTTTGGGTTTTAATCCGTCGTAGTTTCCGTTATCGAGGCGCCAGAGGACGTGTTCGGTGCGGTCACCGCCGATGCCGAAGTTGGCTGCCTTGAGGGGAGCCCAGGCTTTGGTCCAGGCTTCCTTGCCGTCACCTTCCCAACCCTCGGTGATGGAGTCTCCGAGGAAGACGAGTTGGGCTTCGCCTTTTTTTGAGACTTCATTGAAGGATTCGTGCCGTTTCGTCTGGTCGGCTCGGGGAGCGGGGACGAGGGCGGGGGGTGATTTGAGGTCCTGGGCGGGAGCACTCAGAGGGGTGCAGAGGCAAAAAAGAGACAGGAGGATTTTTTTCATGGGATGGAGTGCAGGTTTTTGGCTGGCTTGGATGGGGGTGGCAAGGCAAATTTTAGGGCTTTTCGGTTTTCACCCGGGCAAAACTGTGGCGGCTGTTAGTTGTTCCAGGTCAGCCCCTGTGCGGGAATGACCGCAGGGAGGCCGGTGAGGGGAGTTTCCTTGAGGATTTGCCCGGAAGGGGAAAGTTCGAGGAATGCTGCGCTGTGGAGGGTGCCGCGCAGGGGGGGGCCGGTGGTGCCCAGGGTGAGGCGGTAGTGGGAGCTGCGGGAAGAAAGGGTAGGAAGGGCGAGGCCGATTTCGAGGGGGCCGCCGGCTGGGTTGCTGAGGGGGCCGGCAGAGATTGGCGGGCCAGGACGGTTGAGCTTTCCAAAGGTTTCCCATGGATTGCTGGAAACAGGAGCGCTGGGAGTGCTCCGGAAGGGCAGGGGCTGGAATTGCCGGGTGCCATCCGAAGCGGTAAGGATGAGGTGGCGGCGTTCTGTCAGGGCAATACTGAGGCGGAGCATCAGACGGGGCGCGCTGTCGGGCGCGGAGGTGACGACGGCGACGTAACTGGCACGGGGCCATGGACTTAGGGCGTGCTCGCGGGGCAGCGCCCAGGCACGGCCCCGGGTGCCCCAGCCGGGACCCCAGGGGTTGATGACGAGGAGGGCTCCGAGTTCGTGGTCGGCAAGGGTGACGCGCCCATCACCGGTGATGTCGAGATCGTTGGTCAGGCGGCCATCTTGGTTGAAGTCGTGGCCGATGGTGTTGTCATAACCGGCGTAAATCATCGTATGGCCGGGGCCGCTGCGTCCCCAGGCCGTGACGAGGGTGGCCCTGTCTGGCTGTTTTTTGAAGGTGGAGCCCCGGATTTGGAGGTCGCAGGCCAGCGGGTGTCCGGCGGCGAGGAGGTTTTTGATCACCATCAGGTCGGCGGGGGTGCGAAGCGGGAGCAGCTGCCATGAGGCGGGCCGCTGGCGCGAAGCGCGGAGGTATTTGTCAAAGCCGTGCATGAGGCCGCGGGAGGCACGGGGGAAATCGGATTCACGGGGAACGCCGGTTTCGCGGGCGAGATGCCAGCCATCGGTGACATGGGTGCCACTGGTCAGGCTATCGGCGAGGATGGCGTAGGTTTGGTAGGGGGAGAGGCGGTTGGCCGGTTGCCATGAGGAAAGGCGGCGCTGGCGGTTGCGCTCGGCGGTGAGGAGGTAGGCCAGCCCGGCCTGCTGGGCGCAACTGTTGCCCTGCTGGCGGGTGATGGGGGGAAACCAGTTTTGGGTGGTGAGATCCACCCGGGGAAGGGCTGGAGGCGCTGTAAATTGACATGCCGTCAATAAGCCTGTGAGAAGCAGGATGAGGAGCAGGGCCGGATCTGGTCTTCTTGGAGCAGGCGTCATGCAGAACCATGGGACTGGGGTGACAGATGAAAGGGGCGGTTGTTGTTGGCAGCAAGGTCTGTGGAGGATGGGCAATAGGGGTCTGTAGGTTCGTCTGCCATTCTGCCTGTATGCTGGGCCTGATTTACCGGGGCGCAAGCCGTTGCAGCGTGAGAGTGCCGTGATCGGCAGTGGACTGGTAGGTGGCGTGGAGTTGATCACCGGTGACGGTGCCGGTGTGGGTGAAGATGCCGCCGAAAAGTGGACCCAGGTCCCGCGAGCCAGTCAGGCGGATGGAGCCGTCAGGTTGGGGGGAGGCGGTGCAGGTGACCGGGAAACCAGCGCAGAGGATTTTGGCCCAGGTGGCGCGGTATCGGTATTCCCAGGCGGTGGGGGATTTGGGAAACACGGCGCAGCGGAGCTTTCCGGTATGTCCGCTGGGGGTGCTGCGCCAGGTGCCCATCCAGGCCCCGGAAAGGCCGTCAGCGGTGGGCAGACGTTTGGCCCGTTGCCAGCCCGGGGGCCAGCCGGTGCAGGCGGGGATAAGCAACAGGAGCGGGAGCAGGATCAGGCGGGAGGGCATCATGGGGAGCGCCGGGAGTTGAATTTTTTTAAAGAACGATGAGGCAAGGGAAGGGCCCATCGGGGCGGCTCACAATGCATCCATGGCAGAGGTCGCGCCATTGCGCAAAAGTAAGCTCACGTGAAGCGTATGCCGCTTCCGGGACGGCAGTATCATTTCCCGATCGCCTTACAGGCAGCGTTGCAGCTGCAGGAAATCTGATTTCTTCACGCGGGAGGTTTTCCCGCATGTAGGATGAAGCATGAATACGACGAATTCGACGAATCCTTCCCCTTGCTGTGGCCAATTTTTCTAAAAAACATCAGAAAAATCATAATTAATTTGAATTAATATGGAAGCTATGGTAATTTTAAATGTCCAATTGGACCAAGACCAAACACCAAACAGAAAATAGATGAAAAACTTATCAGTCAACCAAAGCAGCAAGGGCTTTTCCCTTGTCGAGTTGCTCGTTGTCATCGCCGTGATCGGAATCATCGCTGCGATCGCCATTCCTGCGATGTCCGGCATTTTCGGCCAAGCCGATGGAGCCAAGAATAGGCGCAATGCCCAAGCCATCGTTTCGACGTTCAATGCCGCCCGTGCTGCGGGGAATCAGGTGTCGTATGACAAAGCCGGTGCCATCAATGCCATAACCACCACGACTGGCATCACCGGCGGCGGCACCTTCACCACCAGCAACTTCGCTGCTCCAATGGCTGCCGCCGAGAAAACAGCGGCTTCTGCCCTGATTGGCGGTCTGGCGGCGGCCAATACCGCAGGCATTCTTGTGGTCAACTAATCGCCATCAACGAAATTATTCCATCCTGCTTCCAGGATGGTGTTCAAGCTTCCCCACATCGTCATGAGCGGTGAGGGGGAGCCTTGCACCTTCTGGAGCAGGAGGATGCCCCAGTGCGAAATTCAATTTTCCCCAGATCCAGCCCGAATCCCACTTGCTGAAAAAAAATGAAAATCCCATCGCCGCCTGAACGGCCGAAAGGTTTTAGTATAATCGAACTCCTCATTGTGATCGCGGTCATTGGGGTAATAGCCGGGATCTCCATCCGTTCAATCTCGGGTATGTTTTACAAGGGTGAGACTATCAAAAATTACCGGAATGCGCAATCGATTGTGAGCGCCTTCAACGCAGCCCGTGCGGCGGGTAATCAGGACGCGTATTCCAAGAATACCGCTCTGGATGCGGTGACGACGACTACTGGGATCAGCGGTGCCGGGCACCTGTCAAACGCCAAATTCGCCGCACCCATGAGTGCTGTGGAGAAGAATCTTGCGGGTGTGCTCATCAAGGGAGCGATCACGGCAGATACCACCAGCACGCTGGTTGTGAATTAGTCTATTGATTAAAAATTAACGATTTTCCCAATCCTTCATCCTCCGGTCCAGAAAGAACGGCAGGAGGGGGATGAAGGAGGCGGCGAAGATCAGCAGGCAGCGCATGAAGGGCCAGTGCGCCTGCCGCAGGACGCGGAGCAGGGCGATACAAAACACCATAAAGAGAAAGCCGTGGAGCGCACCGGTGATTTTGACGGCTGCCGGCTGGTGGAGGAGATACTTCAAAGGCATGGCAATGCCCAGCAGCATCAACCAGGAAACGGCTTCAGCGAGGGCGGCGTGCCGGAGGAAGGGAACCGGGGCAGGGAGCATAATCGGTGAGGGTCAGGATCCAGGATTGGGGAAGGTGGACGGATTTTGAGGTGCGGCGGTGCCGGGCCCTAACCAAGTGAATGGCGGGGTCCCTCTGCGGCACGCGGGGCGTCCCTGGGCTAGCCGATTTCGGCGAGGGGGTTGCCGGCCATTTCCTTTTCCTGCCAGGGGAGACCGTAGCGGTTGAGGTCTTTCATGAAGGGGTCGGGGTCATGCTGTTCCATGTTCCAGACGCCAGGTTTTTTCCAGGTGCCTTCGAGGATTTGCTTGGCCCCGATCATGGCGGGGACGCCGGTGGTATAGCTGACCCCCTGGGCTCCGGTTTCGGCGTAGCAGGCTTCGTGGTCGCACTCG
Organism: Akkermansia muciniphila; assembly: GCA_945900785.1. Lineage (GTDB taxonomy): Bacteria > Verrucomicrobiota > Verrucomicrobiia > Verrucomicrobiales > V1-33 > CAIZWU01. The sequence continues at coordinate 36,512 of CAMDJM010000032.1, read as the reverse complement.
TTCCAGACGAAGTAGTGTTTTACCTTGCCGTCTTTGACGCCGGTGATGAGATCGCCGATGCAGGTTTTGCCTTTGGTGAGGGCTCCGAGGCTGCCGGGGTCTGGCAGGACGGCTTTGAGGAATTCGAGGGGGATGATGTCCTGGCCCTGGAATTTGATGGGGGTGATGCTGGTCATGCCGATGCCTTCGAGGACGCGGAGGTGGGTGAGGTAGTTGTCGGAGAAGGTCATCCAAAAGCGCATGCGCCTCGCGGAGGGGAAGTTTTTGGAGAGGCTTTCGAGTTCCTCATGATAGAGGAGATACATTTTTTTGGGGCCGACGCCGGGGAAGTCGAAGGTGGTGCCGAGGGAGATGGGGTCGGTTTCCTGCCAAGCGCCGTGTTCCCAGTAACGGCCTTTGGCGGTGACTTCGCGTATGTTGATCTCGGGGTTGAAATTGGTGGCGAAGGGGAGGCCATTGCTGCCCGCATTGCAGTCGACGATGTCAAGGGTGTCGATCCGGTCGAAGTGGTGTTTGGCGGCGTGGGCGCAGAAGACATTGGTGACGCCGGGGTCGAAGCCGGAGCCGAGGAGGGCGGTGAGGCCGGCTTTTTGGAATCGTTCCTGGTAGGCCCATTGCCAGTGGTATTCAAATTTCGGGATGTCGCGGGGCTCGTAGTTGGCGGTGTCCACGTAGTCGGTGCCGGCTTCGAGGCAGGCGTCCATCAGGGTGAGGTCCTGATAGGGAAGGGCGACGTTGATGAGGATGTCGGGCTTGAACTCCCTGAGGAGCCTGACGGTGGCGGGGACGTCGTCGGCATCCACGGCGGAGGTGCGGATGGCGATGCCTTTTTTGGCCATGATGTCGGCGGCAATGGCGTCGCAGCGGGACTTCGTGCGGCTGGCGAGCATGACCTCGCCGAAGACGGAAGAGGAAAGCTGGGCGCACTTATGGGCGACGACACGGCCAACGCCGCCGGCACCGATGATGAGGGTCTTTTTCATAGCATGGAGGGAAACGTGGGGGAAAGGGACACGCGGGGCAGAAGGTCCACCGGCGGGGGCTTTGTGCCACCGGGGGCGGGGGAGTCAATGGAAAGGTGGTGATTCTTTCTGGGGACGGATGCGTCGTTTTCCCTGGAACGGGAGCTGGTTTTGTCAGCGCCCAGTTGGCCATTACTGCCCGGTATAGGCAGGATCGAAGGGGGCGTTGCCGGTGCGCTTGACCTGGTAAAACCTCCTCCCCGGGGAACTGGGGGTGGTGAAGGCGGTGGTGCTTGAGTTGGCGGCGGCGGGTTGGCTGGTGACGAGGGGACTCCAAGTGCCCAGCGCGTCGGTGGCTTCTATTTTATAAGTGGTGCCTTCCAGGCTGTTCCAAGTGAGGGTGATATTACCGCTTTCCGGGGAAAGTGTGGGCGCATGGGCCCATGTTGCGACGGCGGCGGGGCCGGCGGTGAGCCAGGTGGTGACGGCTTCTGTGATGTTGCCATCGATCACTCTGCCTCCGGTGCGGTTGCCATACCAGTATCGGCCGATGGAAAAGGGAAAGGCCGGGGCACCATTGGCATCGATAGGGATGAAGTAGGCGTAGGTGCCACCGGGGAACTAGGGGGTGACGCAGAAGCGCCCGTTGGGTTTATCGAGATCGTAGTCGGTGCCTTGCTGGAATTTGCTGGTGGTGCCTGGCTTGAAGCGGTCGCCCAGGTAGTCGAAGTCCCCGGCATACCAGCCGACGGGAAAAGCCGCGCTGACATCCGGGCCGCAGGTGGCGCTGCTCAGGGGGTGATCAGTGGTGCCCAGGGCGGTGGTGAAGGTGTGGAAGAGGGCGGCCCAAGGCGAGAGGCTGTGGCGTTTTGTGACGGGGTCGCTGAGATCGGCCACGCCGTAACGGGTGTGGTTGGCGGTGTCGCGCGGCACGTGACCGGAGACCATGCGGCGGACGGGGCTGGCGGCATCGGAGGCGATACTGTAGCCGTAGGGACCGTAGATGGGGTAGCCATCGTAGGCCCAGCCGAGAATGGGGCTGTGGTGCAGGTTCGCGGTGTTTTCGCTGTAGGTATCGCTGACGGCTTGATAAATCAGGTTGTCATTGAGCTGATAACGGAGGGCGCGGGGGTTGGCATGGTAATGATAGCCCCCATCCGGGGCGGGATGGCCGAAGCCGGCGTCCAGAATGGGTCCCTAGGCTCCGGTGGCGCAACGGATCCAGACGTAGGCGGGCAGGGTCTGGCTGGGGCTGTTGGCGTTTTTGGGGATGCCAGGAGAAGGCCAGGTGGCGACTGGGGTGGTGGTGGTGGTCTCGGTGACGCGGGCGTATTTCGAGGATTGAGCCGTCATCCAGGAAGTCAGTTGGGGATTCGAAATCGCGGGAAGGCTGCCAGCGGCAAGGGACAGGAACGGGAAGGCGAGGCGGGTGCAGGAGGGGGAATGGTCGAACCATGGCTGGCTGGAGGGCAAGGGCTAGGGGCTTTGGCCGGTGAGGGTGTCGTAGGTGGCCAGGCTGGTGCGTTGCACCCGGTAGAAGCGGCGCTGGGCGTTGGCCGGCTGGGAGGATTTTGGCTCGGTCCAGGAGGTTTGAGAGGCATTGGCGGTGGCGGGCAGGCTTGATTGCAGGGGGCTCCAGGTTTTCAGGTCAGGGGAGGCCTCGATTTTATAAGCGCCGCCCTCGACACTGCTCCATGTGAGGGTGAGGTCGCCGGAGGAGTTCGCGCTGGGGCCATTTTTCCAGGTTTCAGTTGTGACAGGTCCGCCATTGTAGAGTTGGAGGGCGGAGCCGGGCACCGTGGTGGCATTGCCGGCATTGGGAGTGCCGTAGTATTCCTTGCCGAGCAGGTGCGGGAAGACGGAATTGCCATTGGCATCAATGGCGACGAAGTAGGCGTAGGTGCCGGCCGGGAATTCCGGGGTGACGCAGAGCCGGCCGTTGTATTGATCCAGATCGAAGTCGGTGCCTTTGATGAAGGAGGCACCGGTGGAGGGGTTGGTCAGGTCTCCGAGGTAGTCGTAGTCGCCGGTGTAGCGCCCGGGGCTGTAGATGGTCAGGCCACCCGGGCCGGTGGTCTGGTAGGTGGTGGAGGGGCCGTATTGGGCTGGGGTCAGGGCGTAGGGGTTTGTGCTGGCGGCGGTGGTGTAGCCCTGGGCGATAGCTGCCCATTTTGGCAGGGTGATGCGGCCGGTGCTGACGAGGTTTTGGGTGCCATTTTGCCCATTCCGCAGGACGAAGCCGGTGCGCATGCGGCGGATGGGGCTGGCGGGGTTGGTGCCCGTGCCATAGCCATAGGGACCGTAGATGGGAAAGCCATCGTAGGCCCAGCCGAGGATGGGGGAGTGGTGAAGATTGATGGTGTCTTCGGTGTAGGTGTTCAGATTGGTGGCGGGGTTCCAAGTCGCTTTCATGTTGTCCCCCAGCTGATACCGGAGGGCTTTGGGCTCAGCATGGTAATGATACTGCCCATTATTGCCGGGCTGGTGGGCGAATCCGGGATCAAAGGTGACGACTTCCACGGCCAGGGCATCACGCGACCAGAATCCATCGCCGGTGGCTCCCATGCCATCGGTGCCGGTGACTGTCGTGGCGGTGGCGGTGCCGGTGTTGGTCTGGTTGAAGGAAAAGGCGTCGCCGAGGTCATAGATGGCGACGCCATTGACCATCATGCCGATCATGCCGCCGGGGTGTTTGGTTTTGGTGGCGGCGGCGGTGGGGTTGCGGGTGATGCGGATTTGGTAGTCGCGGCTCAGGGGCCAAAAGCCGAAAAGGCCACCGTTATTGGTGAACCATGGGCCCATGGTGTAGGAAGCCAGGCCGTTGGCGTTGATGTAGACATCGGTGGCCGTGTAGCGGATGCGCTGCACGTCGGCGTAGACGGGCAGGGTCTGCGCGGCGGTGCCGGTGTTGTTGTTGGTAACGCCGGAGGACGGCCAGGTGGTGACAGGGTTGGTCAGGGTGCCACTTTGGATGACCCGGGCATAGACCGTGGAATTTTGCGTATACCACGAGGTAAGGATCGGAACCGCAAAAGCAGTCGACCCTGCGGTCAGCAGTGCCGCCGGCATCAGGATCAGGCGTGGGAGGGGCATCGGGGAAGGCATGGATTTTCAGGATTAATTTTCAGGATTATTTTCATTACAGGAAACCAAGCTTTAGATGGGATGAAACTGGCGGTGCGGCCAAGTCAAAAACGTCCCTGGCGCGTGCGGGAGGCATCCGGGTAATTTGCAAACTGTCTTGAATACTGGTCAGGGCCGTTGTAGGAGAGGCGGGATGAATAAACTGTTCGCGGAGTTTTTGGGCACCTTCTTTTTTTGTCTCGTGGCTTTGATGTCGGGCAGTGCGATAGCGGCGGCTGGCGCTCTGGCGGCCATGGTTTACGCGTTGGGATATGTCTCCGGCGGACATTTTAATCCAGCGGTGAGTTTGGCCGTATGGATGCGCGGGCAGTCGGACCGCCCTGAAATGCTGCGTTTTGCGGGGGTGCAGGCCGCAGCGGCGGTGGCGGCGGTTTTGATGGCAGGGCTGCTGGGCCACCAAGCCGTCAGTGCCGGAGTAGTTACCGTTCCCTGGTTCCGGGCGCTGGTGGGGGAGACGCTGTTTACTTTTCTGGTGGCTTTCACCTGGCTGCATGTCAGGACCGCCCGGCAGGTGATGGGGAATACCTGGTTTGGCCTTGCGGTTGGTTCGGCGCACTTTGCCGGCGCATCGGCGGTCGGACATCTTTCCGGGGGGGCCTGCAATCCAGCGCTCGGCTTGGCCCTGGTGGCGGCCGGGCATGTTCCGGCCTGGATGGTTTTGATTTATCTGCTGGCCGGATTGACCGGCGGGGCCGCAGCATCCGTAGCTTACCGGCTGCTGAATCCCAATGATTGAGTTGGAAAACCATGAATCAGCATTCAGCAGTCCGTTTTTTGTTAAAATTCATTATCCAATCCCTATCCAGCTTCCTCCCATGGCTCTTTCTTCCTACGCCTGGAGCACCCGCTTTCTTCAGCTATTCGCGTCCTGTGCTGCCCGGTTCCGCTGTGGGGACGTGGATTTTACCGGATATTACACGCCGGATGATTTGGCCTTTTTGACCTCCATTGGTTATAAGCCCCGGGAATTCTTTGATTTCGTGGAGGATCATGTAAGCTACGGCGATCCGAATCCGGAAACGGCCCTGCTGGTGGCCGCGGTGCGGCGGGACTATCTAAAAGTTATCCAGCACGGCCAACTGAGCCCCGTGGAAATCACTCCAAATCAGCTGCCGCCCAAGCCGGAGGCCATCGAGGGTATTCCATGGCTGCCCCGTCTCATAGCCAAAGCCCGGATCAAACTCCGCGGGGAAATGGATCCTGAAATCATGTATGGCTGTGGGGGAGACCGTCAATTTTTTGCCAAATACGACATCCATCCTGCCGATTTTTTGCGGACGGTCTGGGCAGCGGGCGATGATGATGCGAAGATCCTGGCCTACGTCAAAAAGCACGCCTGAAGACGAGGGGGTCCGGATTAGCTGCGGCATTGGCAGTCGCCGTTCCGCTGGCCCGGCTCAGCTGCGCTTGAAGCGGACGGACTTCATATTGCTTGCGAAGGGTGTCATGGTGCCCGGTCAGTTCCTGCGCGGTCAGCACCGCCGGGGATCGTTTTGGCAGGAAATTGGGCAAGCCATTCGAAGAACCGCAGGATCCCGCGCTGGCGGACCAGCTTCATGAGCTGAAGCACCGCCCGGAGCAGGGTTGCGGATTCCATCGATCCAGGTTCGTAGCAGCTCAGATCCAGCAGGGCATGGCGGGATTTTGGAAGAAAAGGCAAAAGATCCGGCACCGCGGTCTCAGGCAATTGGAAGAGGTTCTCAAAAGTCACAGCTTGACGGGAAGGGCCAGATTGCGGATTGTCGGCTGATTATGAAGTCCTTTTCCTGCCTCCCGTTGGTTTCTTCGATTTTCGTGCTCACGGCCATGCCGTCCCTGCTTTCCTCCGCGCCAGTGATCACTTCCCCGGGGAATGACTGGCCTTCCTACCGGGGCCCGAATGGGGATGGTGCTACCAAGGCGACCTTGGGCAAAGCCTGGAACAAGGCGGGGCCGAAAAAAATCTGGAAAGTGGACGCAAACAATGGCTTCAGCTCGATCACGGTTTCCGGTGGACTGGCAGCGACCTTGGTGACCCGCGATTTTGAGGGTTCGGAAACGGAACATGTGGTCGCGATGGACGCCGCCACTGGCAAGGAACGCTGGGCCTTCCCCCTCAAACTCGCGAAGTATGACGGCGGCGGGGATTCCGGCACCAAGGACAACGGCGGCGGCGACGGGCCCCGCAGCACCCCGACGATTGATGATGGTAAAATCTACGTCTACGGGTCAAACCTCGATCTGTATTGTCTGGATGCCAAATCCGGCAGGAAGCTCTGGGACAAGGATGTCGCCGGGGCCTATCAGGGCAAGAATATTGAGTGGTCCAATGCGACTTCTCCCGTGATCGAAGGAGATCTGGTGATTGTGGGCGGCGGCGGAGCTGGTGCAGCCTTCCTCGCCTTTGATAAAAATTCCGGCAACCTGAAGTGGAAAGCCGGGAACGATACCATCACCCATGCCACTCCTACCGCCGCCACCCTGTTGGGGCAGCGCCAGTTGATTTTTTTCATGAAATCCGGGCTCACCGCCCTGTCCCCTCAGGATGGGAAAATCCTGTGGCAGCAGCCTTACCCCTTCAATGTTTCAACGGCCGCTTCCCCGGTGGTTTTTGAAAACATCGTGTATTGCTCCGCCGGATACGGAGTGGGCAGTGCCGCCTATGAAGTGAAGAAGACTGGTGATAAATTTGAGACCACTGAGCTGTGGCGGGTGGAAGGCGATGGCTTGAACAACCACTGGAGCACCCCGGTGGTGCATCAGGGTTATCTGTATGGAATCTTTGGCTTCAAGAAATACGGGAAAGCTCCCGTGAAATGCGTCGATATCCGCACTGGCAAGGAGCAGTGGAGCAAGGATGGATTCGGCCCCGGAAATGTGATAGTGGCCAAGGATCAGGTGCTGGCCCTGAGCGACAAGGGTGATCTGGTGATGATCGCGGCGAAGCCTGACGCTTACACCGAACTGGCCCGGGCTGACATTCTGGATGGGAAATGCTGGTCCACCCCAACGCTCGCCGGTGGCTTCATCTTCGCCCGCAGCACCAGGGAAGCCGCCTGTTTTGCGGTCGCTCCCTGAGGCCACCTGGCCTGTCAGGGTTAACCCGGATAACCCGGATGAGGCATTGGAAATGCCGCCTTACCGGGGTTTTCTTGCTTCAAAGGGACGCGGTGCGTCCTCCTCCCCACTTATTTATGAAAACCGCTCCCACGCTCCTGCTAGTTTCTTTGCTCCCGCTCCTGATCCCGGGATCCGTCCTGGCTGAAGCCACCAGCACCAGCTCCAATTCCGCCAACGCCACGGCGACGGCCAATGGGGTCACTCTTACCGCGAAACTGGATGAAGCCGCCAGGAAAGTAACCGTCGAAATCGGAGGCAGCTTGTTCACCGAACTGGTCTATGCCGGGCAGGCGAAGCCGGTGTTGTTTCCGATCATCGGTCCGGGCGGCATGATGATGGTGCGGAACTGGCCCATGAAGGAAGCCGCTCCAGGCGAGGAAACCGACCACCCTCATCATCGCGGGCTGTGGTTTACCCACGGCAGCGTGAACGGCGTGGATTTTTGGACAGAAAAACCGGCGGCGGGCAAGATCATCGTCCAAGGCGTTCCGGCGCTGAGCGCCAGGAATGGCACCGTGAGCCTGCAAACCAAGGAAGCCTGGCAGCCACCCAATGGTGCCGTGCTGGTGAACTCCACGACGACGATCACCTGCGGCGTGGAGACGGGGGATGATCGTTTTATCGATTACTCGGTCACCCTCTCCGCAGCGGCTGGGAATGTGGTTTTTGGCGATACCAAGGAGGGCGTGATGGCCTTGCGGGTGAATCCCCTGCTGAATTTCAAAGGCCCGGTCGCCCAGGGCACGGCCCTCACCAGCGAAGGAAAAACCGGTGCAGCCGCCTGGGGCACCAATGCCAAATGGGTCGACTACTCCGCTCCCATCAAAGGCGGGGCTATCGGTGTGGCCTGTTTTGATCATCCCTCCAACTTGCGCTATCCTACCACCTGGCATGCCCGGGATTACGGTCTGGTCGCGGCCAACCCCTTCGGTCTGCATGACTTCCAAAAGCTCCCGGAGGGTGCTGGAGATTACACTCTGAAAGCCGGCACACCGCTAACCCTGCGTTACCGCTGGCTCTTCCACAAGGGAGACACCGCCGGCGCGAAAATCGCAGAGCGCTGGCAAGCGTGGGCGGGTGCCAAGTGAGCCAAAGATCCGCGAATCTCCAACAGGCAGCATCGGCTCATCGCGTGGATCTGCCCGCAGCACCCCGATCCGCAAATCCACCGCATCCCCCTTGGTTTGCCCCAGATCGCCGGATCGCGGGATCAATCAAGCTTGCCCTGGTCATTTCACCGGAACGCATGCTAATGAATGGATGAAACAAATCCTGATTGATCTGGAATGCTCCGGATGGGCGGTCAAGGCCGGGTGCTTTGGCGAAGCGGATGCCCTGCGCCTCCAGCAGGAATGTCAGGAGAGCTGCGGCCGCGGGGCCTTCCGCCCGGCAGGCGTGGGCCGGGGAACCGGCCTGAACGTGCGTCCGGAAATCCGCAGCGACCAAATCCTTTGGCTGGAGCCCGGGGCATTCACGGCGGAACAACAGCTCTATCTGGCATGGCTGGAAGAGCTCCGAATGGCCCTCAACCAGCAATTTTGTCTTGGTTTATTCGATTTCGAAGGTCACTTCGCCATCTATCCCGAAGGGGCCTTTTACAAAGCACACCTCGACCGCCACGCTGCCACCAGCGCACGGCTGATTACCATCATCCTCTATTTGAATCCACACTGGCAACCGGGCGATGGTGGTGAATTGAAGATTTGGACCACCCTTGGTGAAAAAGAAGGCAGCTATGTGCTCATTGAGCCGCGGCTGGGCACGCTCGTCTGTTTTTTTGCCGGCGATTTCTGGCATGAAGTGCTTCCTGCCATCAAAAGCCGGATGAGCATTACTGGATGGTTCCGGCAGCGGCAGGTGGGTCTGTGAATGAAGCGTCGGGTTCTATCGCCCTGACTCCACCGGGCCAACGGGCCCTGCGTCATGGCGCGGGCCGGCGCTTCCACACTGCCAATTTCACCAGGCTGCTGCGGGCCGGGTTCAGCCCCGTGATCCAGAGCAGTTCGTAGGCTTCGCCGGTGGCGCGCAGGAAACGGGCGTGCTCTTCCTCACAGTTCCCGCTGCGAGAGGTTCCCTCCGGAGGAAGTCCTGCCTTCAGCCACGAGGTCAGGGTCCATTCCTGGTAGAGGGTGACGGCTACCCCGGCTTGGCGTTCCTTGAGCCGGGCTTCGGTTTGGGCGGCTTTGGACAGAAACTTCCAGGGGCTTTCCCCGTAGTAGACCAGACTGGCCCCGGTATAACCCCACGCGATGGCTTCCGGGGATTTGCCACGCAGGGCAGGTATGGCCTCAGCTGGCGTTTCCTTCAGGAGCGGCTGCACCGCGATTAACGGGTGCATCGAACGCAGTTGGGGACCCAGCAGGGCGATGACCACGGCCAGACCGCCCAGGGCAAGACCTGTCAGGATGCGGCTCTGCCATGCGTCGGCCATGCCTGTCAGGGCGGACAGCAGGAACAGGCCTCCAGCCATACCTAACAGGTGGCCCGGCCCAGGGACGCCCGGGGCCGCACGTCAGAGCTGCCACCCAGCCGGCCTTGCCGGAAAAGAACCGCCGCCCCATCAATGCTAGCAGCCAGGCCACACCGGCTGCGGTCACCACCGAATGAAGACAGGCTGCCAGCTCGCCCTGCCCCAGCGCCCAGTGGTGGCAGCGTATCCACCAGTAAACCAGGGGAGGCTTGTCAAAGCGGTAGGCCTCATTGAAATAGGGAATCACCCAGCCGCCACGCTCCATCATCTCCACCGTCGCCCGGGCAAAGCGCGGCTCATCCCGGTCCATCAGTGGCAGGGCTCCGGTGCCGGGCAAAAACAAGGCAGTTGTCAGAAGCAGCAGGGCCACCAGCAGGGAAATACGGGAATTCATCTCCCCCCTCAGAGCCCGGAGGGACCCGCCGCGCAAAGGCGCGGCTGCATCCGCGGAGTGACATTTTTGAGACATCGTGTCATGCTGCCGTAGCATGGCAGGGAGTCATCGGAACTGCGATGCTGCTTCGACGTCAAAAGGCCGCACCAGCCAGCCTCGTGGCTGTGGGTATCCGGCGGCGGCGCCGGGTCTCCCACTGGGATTCCACCATTTTGGCCGCTGCCCAGGCGCTGAACTGCCCCACCCTTTATTCCGAAGCCCTGAACGACGGCCAGGACTACGAAGGGCTCCCACCGTTGGGCCAATCCACCGGGAAGGCGCGCGCTCAGCACCGCAGCTTTTCCCTGGCCAGTCCGCCGGTGCGGGGATCGCTGCCTTCCAGGTGGGTAATTCCTATCGCCAGGGCATCGGCGGCATCATGGGGCGGCGTCTCCGCCAGGCCCAACAGCGCCCTCACCATGAAGGCGACCTGTGCCTTGTCAGCATTGCCCCGGCCGACCACGGCCTGCTTCACCCGGCGCGGCGGATATTCGTAAATCTCCAGCCCGCTTTCCGCCGCCGCCACCAGGGCTGCTCCGCGGGCTGCCCCCAGGGTGATCGCCGTCTGAAAATTTTGAACGTAAATCGTGGCTTCAATGGCGCAGACATTTGGCTGATATTTCACAATGGCCTCGCGGAAACTGCGGGCAATTTCCGCAAGACAGGAACTGGGCAGCAGTTTCGGCGGGTTCCGGATCACGCCCCAGGCCAAAGCGATATTTTTGCGGCCCTGCCGTTCCACGATGGCCCAACCAGTATTCCGCAGCGCCGGATCGATCGCCAGCACCCTCGGCGGGCCGGCAGTATTGGGCGGCGGCAACAGGCCTGCGATGCGCTCCCCGGGTCCAGCACTGCCGGGCTGCTGCTCCCAGAGCGAAACGGGAGCCGCTTTTTTACGGGGGCTGGGACGGGGCACGGGAGTGGACGTGGGAGTCATGCGTTCGGGAAACTGGGGCAAATCTGCCACGGATGCCAGCTTAGCGGGCCTGAAAATTTCTTCAACCAATCCAAATCATCAAAATCCTCATTTTATTAAGGACTTTGGATAGTTGTAACGCAAAGAGGAATTAAAAGAGTGAATCTGTAATATTTAATAAAAATTTCCATAAATATTGCTGTTTTCACCTACCCCCGCATCCATGAAACACCCGTTCCCATTGTCCTGATCGGTCTGGCCCTGCGCAACCGTCGGAGCCGGGGTTGGGAATCTCCCGCTTGCCGCCCCGGTCAACCCGCTTTCACATAACGTCTTCCAGGCAATTGCCGGATCAAACGCCGGATCTCCAGCCGCATCAGGGCCACGGCGACCTCGGAGGCGGGCAAACCGCTGGTGATGATGAGATCATCCAGGCTCATTTCCTCCCCCGCCAGGACTTCCCAGACTCCCCGCTCCGCTGGGCTCAAATCCGCCCGGGGGCCTGCTTTTTCCACTCCTGCCGCAGGTTCCTGTCCGGTGGCATCACCGCCTAACGCCAACTCCGGCTCCCGTGGCAGCAGCAGGTTCAAATCCTCGAGAATATCCCCCGCATCCAGGACGAGGCGCGCCCCATTCTGGATCAGCTTATTGCAGCCCAGCGAGGAAGCCCGGTCAATTGGCCCCGGCACGGCATACACGCTGCGCCCCTGATCTGCCGCATTATTCGCCGTGATCAGAGCACCGCTCCACGCCGGGGCTTCGACCACGAGGATGCCACTGCTCCAGCCACTCACGATCCGGTTCCGCTGGGGAAAGGTCTGTTTGTCAGGTTCCGTCAGGATTGGAAACTCCGAAACCACCGCGCCATGGCCATCGGCGATCCGGGCTGCCAGAGCCGCATTCTCCGGAGGATAAAGCCGGGCCAGGCCGGAACCAATCACGCCAATCGTGCGCCCCTTTGCCGCCACCGCTCCCTCGTGCGCCGCTGTATCAATTCCCCGGGCCAAACCACTCAGCACCGTCACCCCGGCGTGGGCCAGTTGGAACGACAGCTTGCGCGCCGCCGTCAGGCCATAGGCCGTCGCCCGCCGCGAGCCCACCACCCCCACCGCCAGCCGGTCGCGGGTTTCCAGCTTCCCCTGCACATAAAGCAGGAGCGGCGGATCATGAATCTCCCGCAGCGGAGCAGGATACAATTCATCCAACGGCGTGACCACCGAGACGCCCATCTCCCGGATCCGCTCCAGTTCACCTGACAAATCCGCCGACTCCTCCCAGCGCCGCAGCAGGGACGCCGTTTCCTGGCCGATCCCTTCCACCTTCCGCAAAGTATCGACCCCAGCCGAAAGCACCGCCGCAGGCGACCCGCACGCCTCCACCAGCCGCCGCACCCGCACCGGGCCAATCTTCGGCAGCATATTTAAAACGATCAATGCCTCTACATCCGTCATCCCCCTGCCCTACCCCGGATCATCCGTCAGGCAAGACGGGAAATGCCGCCCGCGGCGTGGAGAGGGGCGTCGGTTCCGAAGTTTCCGGCCTTGGGATCAAATGTCAGGTCGCGGCGGAGATGGCTCCCAGGTGGCAGTGGATGGCGGAGCGCAGGGCGACAGGGAGCGGGCACGGCGGTTTGGCCCCGGCCTCGTTGGCGGTGCTGCTTATCACGATCCAGGTGACTGCCCCGGCATGGGCACCTACTTTTGGGAACACGGTCCGCGTTGTGCCCTCGAAATGGGCAACGCTGCAAGCCAAACGCAGAGGCACCATTCAGTGCGCGGTGTCTTTCAGGAGGGTGATCAGGCATTCGACAGCGCAGGGATCAAGCTCAAGTCAAGTGCCCCATCAAGCACTCAGCTTCCACGCCCCGCGCAGGGAGCAGGCCAGCAGGGCGTTGGCGGGGGCATCGGTGCCAAAGTTTTCGGCCTTGGGGTCGAAGGTCAGATCGCGTCCCAAAGTGGCGGAGATGGCGCCCAGGTGGCAAAGGATGGCGGAGCGCAGGGCGACGGGGGCGGGCGCGGCGGTTTGCCCCCGGCTGAGGACGGCGTCGATGAAATTGCGGTGGTGATTGGTGGATTCAAAGAGCCGCACGTCGCCGTCCTTGGGGCGGACGGCGCGCAGGCTGACGGGGTCGGTTTCCAAGCGGTCGTTTTCGGTGAAGACGGTGCCCTTGGTGCCGACAAAGCGGATGCCCCAGTCCTTTTCATTAGTGGTGCTGCTCATCACGATCCGGGTGCCACTGGCATATTGATATTCGATCCGGAAGCTCTCCGGGGCGTTGTAGATGCCCTTCTCCCGCCGTGCGACGCCGGTGGCGGAGATGCTGGTGGGGGAAGTGTCATCCATGCCCGCGCCCCACTGGGCGACATCAAGGAAATGCGCGCCCCAGTCCGTGATATAGCCGGGCGCGTAGTCGGTGTTCCAACGGAAATTAAAATGGCAGCGGGCTGCGGTGTAAGCGGCTTCCGGGGCTGGGCCCAGCCACATGGCATAGTCGAGTTCCGGGGGCACGGCTCCGGGGGCTTCCAGGCCGGTATAGCCGCCGGCCACTTTGAACGTGCCGGGCACGCCGACTTCGATCACCTTCAGGTCGCCGATGTGGCCATTGCGGACCCATTCGCAGGCGAGCCGGGTTTTTAAGCCGGAGCGGCGCCAGGTGCCGCATTGCAGGACCCGTTGGTGCGCCTTCACGGCGTCGCAAACGGCCCGGGCATCTGCGATGCCAGCGGCGAGGGGTTTTTCGGAATAAAGGTCCTTGCCAGCAGCGGCAGCGGCGGTGGCGATGACGGCGTGCCAGTGGTCGGGGGTAGCATTCATCACGGCATCCACATCCGGCCGGGCGAGAACTTCGCGGTAGTCCCCATAGGCGTCGGTTTTGGCCAGTTTTGCCATGTCACAGGCGGCCTGCCGGTGATTCGCATCCACATCGCAGACGGCCACGATCTGCACCCGCTCGTCATTGAGAAAGGAATTCAGATTCCCCATGCCCATGCCGCCGACGCCGATGCAGGCGATCCTTACCTTGGCACTGGGAGGCACGGCCCCGTCAAGGCCCAGGACCCGCCCCGGCAGCACCAGCGGTGCGCCCATGGCGGCGGCGGAACGGGTAAGAAAAGCACGTCGGTTCCAGGAAGCAGCCATTGTTTTGGGATCAAAGTTAAATTACCGAGAGGAAAACGTGGCGTTGCCGGCGATTGTTTCCCCGTTTTTGTGCCGGAGGCTCCCGCGGCGGCCCCACCCGCCCAAGGGCCGGGTGCAAAAAACATGGCTGGGCCAGCGGTCCGGGCCACGCATCCCGCCCGCTCCGCGTTTTTCACCCGGTGGTAATCTTCCTTGCGCCGGGGGCGCGGCGCTTTAGAATGAGAATTCCCGCCGGGACGCCTGCGGGACAGCTAACCTATAATTAATTTTCTATCCCTGTGAGCGAACCTGAGAACCGCGGCGTCGAGCCAGTCAATGTCGCCGACGAAATGGCCAAGTCCTTTTTGGACTACTCCATGTCTGTCATCATCAGCCGCGCCCTCCCGGACGTGCGCGATGGTCTGAAGCCCTCCCAACGCCGCATTTTGTATGCCATGGATAATCTCGGCATCTACGCCGGGAAAAAACACATCAAGTGCGCCAAGATTTGTGGTGACACCTCCGGGAACTACCACCCTCACGGTGAAGCCGTCATTTACCCGACGCTGGTCAATATGGCCCAGCACTGGGGCATCCGCGAGACCCTCGTGGATGGCCAGGGGAACTTCGGCTCCGTGGATGGCGACCCTCCGGCTGCCATGCGTTATACGGAGGCGCGCCTCACCCACCTCGGTGGCCTCCTCATGGAGGACATGGACAAGGACACGGTCGATTTTGTCCCGAACTACGATGAGCGCCTCACGGAGCCCACCGTGTTCCCGGCGGCTTTTCCCAACCTGATCGTCAATGGCGGCACCGGCATCGCGGTCGGCATGGCCACCAACATGCCACCGCACAATCTGGGCGAAGTGGTGGATGGAATTTGCGCCCAGATCGACCAGCCTGACATCACCATCCGTGAGCTGATGCAGCACATCAAAGGCCCGGACTTCCCCACCGGATGCACCATCTACGGCCAGGCCGGCATCAATGCCTACCTGCACACGGGGCGCGGTTCCATCAAAGTCCGCGGCCGCGTGGACATCGAGCTGGATGAAAAAGGTAAGGAGCAGATCGTGATCACGGAGATCCCCTACGTGGTAAACCGCGCGGTGCTCATCAAGCGCATCGCCGAGCTGGTCACCGAAAAAATCATCCCCGAAATCAGTGGTCTCCGCGATGAGTGTGACGAGAAGACCCGCATCGTCCTGGAGCTGAAGCGCGACGCCCGCCCGCAGGTCGTCATCAACAATCTCTACAAGCACACCTCGCTGGAGTCCTCCTTCAGCGTGAACATGCTGGCCATTGATAACCGCAAGCCGCGCCTCCTCAATATCAAGGACGCCATCGCCTGCTACATTGAGCACCGCCGCGAGGTGGTGCTGCGCCGCACCCGCTTCCTCCTGCGCAAGGCCGAGGCCCGCGCCGAGATTCTGGAAGCCCTGCTCCTCGCCACTTCCAAGATCGATGACTTCATCAGGATCATCCGCCAGAGTGCGAACCGCGATGCGGCGGAAGCGGCCATCAAGGCCTATCCGTTTACCGTGGAGGCCGCCCAGGCCGTGGGCATCATCATCCGGGGCCAGCCCCACATCGTGGGCGACCGCTACCAATTCTCCGACCGTCAGGTCAAGGCCATCGTTGAACTCCAGCTCTACAAACTCACCAGCCTGGAGCGGGACAAGATCAAAGCGGAATACGACAATGTCATGGCCGAGATCCTCGACCTGATGGACATTATCGACAAGGAGTCCCGCGTCCTCACCATCATCAAGGACGAGCTGCTCATCATCAAAGCCAAGTATGCCACGTCGCGCCTGACGGATTTTGCGGCGGAGGAAGGCGAGATCAACATCGTCGATCTCATCGCCAACGAAGGCATGATCATCACCATTTCCCATCGTGGTTATATCAAGCGCACCCTCTCGGCGGAGTTCCGCAGCCAGCGCCGCGGCGGCAAGGGCCTGAAGGGCATGGAAACCGCCAAATCCAGCGGGGTGGACGAAGCGGAGGTCGGCGACTTTGTCGAGCACCTCTTCACCGCCAGCGCCCACGATTGGCTGATGTTCTTCACCAACAGCGGCCGCGTCTATGCCGAGCGCGTCTATCAAATCCCCGAAGGCTCCCGCACTGCCAAGGGCCGCAGCATCAAGAACCTGCTCAACCTCCGCCCGGAAGAAAAAATCGCTTCCGTGCTGCGCATTCCGACCCAGGGCGAGTCTGACAAGGACGCCACCTGGGATCCGAACAAGTTTGTGATTTTCGCCACCCGGCTCGGCGTGGTGAAGCGCAGCAATCTGGGCGAATTCCGCAACATCCGGAAGGACGGCATCATCGCCATCAACATCCGCGAAGGCGACGACCTGATCGGTTGTGCTCTCACGGAAGGCCGGAACGAGATCGTGCTCGTCACCCACGGCGGCATGAGCACCCGCTTCAAGGAATACGCCGAAGCCAAGGGCGAAGGCAGCAGCCCAGCCGAGGACGAGGACACCGTTTCAGAAGGCGATGCCAGCGAGCCAGTTGACGACGCCAGCGAAGATAGTGACGACGCCGAGGGCGAAGGAGCTGAAGGCGGTGCCAAAGAAAAAGGCGGCCTGCGGGACATGGGCCGCCAAGCCGCCGGCGTGCGCGGCATTAAATTGAAGAAGGACGACTACGTGGTCAGCCTATCCATTGTGGACTACGCCGCCATGCTCCTCGTGGCCAGTGAAAACGGCATCGGCAAGCGCACCAGCTTCGATGATTACCGCATCACCGCCCGCGGAGGGAAGGGCATCATCACCATGAAGACCAGCGAAAAAACCGGTCAGGTGGTCAGCGCCCTCGTCGTTCACGAGGCCGATGAAGTCATGCTCATGACCACCACTGGCCAAAGCGTCCGCATCCCCGTTTCCCAAATCCGCGAAACCGGGCGCAACGCTGCCGGCGTTAAACTCATCAGTCTGCGCGGCGAGGAAAAACTCCAGGATATTGCCAAAGTCATCGCCGACCCTGACGATGCCAGCGACAGCATTCCCATCGCCGAAGCTGACGGTGAGCCACTGGCCGATGCTGACCTGACTGAAACGGATGACAATTCCCCGGAGCCTGATGGCCCTGACGCTGCCGGTGAAACGGATGCTGACGCATGAACCTTGAAATGCCATCCCCGGCGGAAACCCAGCACCTCAGGACCCTGCTCCTGATCGTGCTGGGGATCATGATCGTCACCATTCCGGTGATTGCCCTCATCGTTGTCGCCAAAGTCAAAGCCCAGCAACGCCAGCGGCCCAAGCCGCCCGCAGATCCAAATCAACTTTGAGCAACGGCCCAATGCCCAACAAATAGGCCCTGTAAGGCCTGCATGACCTATCCGCCCATGGTCCCCCTCTGCCTTTTCAGCTCCCCTGTGGCCGCCCCCAGGCTACCGCTCGGGCTTCCCTGGCAGACGGCCTTCCCGGAACTCCCCCCGCCCACCGTCCGTTTTTGGCTTCAGGCTGGCCGCTTCCACTGGGAAATGAATCTCCCACTCCCCCTTGCTCCCCGGGAAAGCTTTCCCTCCAGCGGTTTCCTCGAAGGCCTCTGGGAACAGGACGTCGCCGAGTGCTTCATCGCCACCCCAGCCCTGGGCACTTACACGGAATACAATCTCAACCCCGGAGGAGCCTGGTGGGCCGCCCAACTTATCGGCCCCCGCCTCCGTCAGGATCCCCAGCCGTCTCCTGAGCGCTTTTCCGTCTATTCCGAAACCACCTGGGAGGCCTGCCACTGGAGTGCCCGGATGAATCTCCCCCTGCCTGATCCTGACGCCTGCACCCTGAACTTCACCGCCATCGTCACCCGCCCCGAAGGCCGCCAATTTTACAGCCTCGCACCCCTCGGCGGAGACCGCCCGGACTTCCACCGGCCTGCGGAGTGGATCCCGCTCTCCCGGAGCGATGTTATTTAAAATCCTTGAGGTAAGCCCGGATTCGGGTTAGTTTCTTTCCTCATGACAGATGAAGAAGGCTTCTGTCACGCTGTTACTGCTGGCGACCGCCAGGGTGGCGTGGGTGCCGTTCTGAGACCCCTCCGGGATCAGTGATCCTGGAGACCGCCATATGCCAGGGCGACCGGTTCATCTCCTTTCCCCAATGTTCCGCACTCACCTTCCAGCAGGTCAGGAGGTCTGAGGCTGGGAATTTTTGCGGCATTTTTTGTCACAGGAGAGGGCCAGGGAAGCGGAAGCAAAAACCTCCGCCGCCCAAGCCAACCCAACCTCTGCCGTTTCTGCGGATCAGTTGGCCCTGCTCCAGGCGGCGCTGGACGATGAAAAAGCAAAACGCCTCGCAGCCGGGCAGGATGCGAAAACCGTCAGGCAGCAGGTGGCCCAGTTGAAGGATGAAGTCGTGGTGTCCTATGGCAAGGTCACGCAAATTGGCTCCACGCTGGGCTCCGTTTTCAGTGAAGCCCTGGCCCTGGCCGGGTTGGAGAAAAAAGGGGAACTGACCAATCCCGAAAACGAAATCCGCTTTGCCAAATTCCTTGAGCAGGCCTCTTCCATTTCCGGGCTCTCGCGGGAGATCATCGGTTTCGAGGACAATCCGGAGGAAGGCAGCCATTTCATTGCGTCAGCCTATGGCGCGGCCTTCGGCCTGAATGAGGCGGAGCAGGAAAAGATCGCGGGATTTTTCGCGCAAAAGCTGAAGGAAGCGGGTGAAATAAAATATACCCTATCGAATCTCCCGGAACGCGGCCCGGCGGAATTTGAACCTTGGCTGGAAAAGCGCTGGGGCTGGTTTGGGGCCAGCCGGGGGGATCTCCGGCAGCTCATTCCGGCTTCCTTTGACGAGCATGTGGAGAAAGGGGGCTATGAATTCAAGAACATGAAGCTCAAGGGCATGCCGTTGATGTTCTCGCTCGGCGGGGATCCACGCTAGCCGGGATTTCACATGCGAGGGGGAGAGCAGGCCTGACGATTGAGCACACCCATTGCTGCTGCTCAGCCGTGGCGTCAGACTTCTCTTGAAAAATGCGTTCTGTGCTTTAGGCCTCACCCGCTGCATCATCCTCTGCTATCCTGCCTGCATTCCATGAAGTTTCTCCATTTCCTGCCCTGCTTCCTTTTCCTGGCCGCTCCACTGCTTGCCGATAATAAATCAGCGCTGAAGGAAATCAGCGTGGCCTTCGATCAGATCGAAAAAGACTACAAGGACTGGCCGCATTATTCCTATCAGGTAGAAAACATGGAGGGAGGCCAGTCCAGGAAGGAGGATGTCTGGAAAAGCGAGGGGGACAGCGGATTCATCCGGGTGGAGTCCCAAAACTTCGATGATCATGGGGAATTGAAGACTCAATTTTTCTTTAAGGGGGCTGACCTGCTGTTCTCTCTGGACCGCTCGGAAAGCAGCCCGATGGAACTAAAGGCCCCTACCAGTGTCACGGAGCGGCGTTATTATTTTGCTGGGGATAAGCTGATCCGGGTTTTGGAGAAAAAAGGGACCTTTCCCTCAGGGAAACCAACTAATACTGCCGGGCTGAAAAACCGCGAGGTGCCGCCCGGGGAATTGGAAAATGCGGATGAGACTTACCGCACCCAGCATGAGATCGCGGCGGGGATTATTGAAAACCTGCGCCGCGCCGAAGCTGGCTCCAGTGGCGAAGCGGCAGACGCTCCAGCTCAAAGTCCTGAGCCCGCAGGAAAGGGAGCTTCAGGCACCGGCAATATCACTGGCGAGGGATGGCGGATGATCGCGGGCTCTGCTTCCCGCGATGGCAGGTATGCGCTGGCCTGGGGGTTGAAGGGCAGCACGGAAATCCAGGGAGAAGCGGCGGAAGATGGCAGCCTTTCCGTGACGGAGGATGAGGCGAAGCTCGTGAATTACCTCGTCGACCTGCAGAACAAATCCATCGTCGGCCCGCTAAAGGGCAAACATTTTGCGGATAAATCCAGCCTGGGACATTCCACCTCAGAAACGGCTTGGTCCTCGGCCGCCACTTTTGTCGCTCAGATCAACAGTGGGAAATGGGCCACCTGGGACGCGCAGGTGTATGAGATGAAGGAAGGGGAAAAGGCTTCCCTCTCCAAGGGCACGGATCTGCTGGAGCCGGTCAAAAAAGCCATCCGGGAATTCAAGGCAGGCGACAAGGCGGTCAAAAAGCTGGGCTTCGACAATTTCACCTTCGCTTTGCACGATACCCACATCGCCCAGCGGGGCCCGGAGACCGTCCTGGTGGTGGAGGTGAATGCCGGCATCCCCAAGAGTGAGGAGGAAGGCGCTTTTTTCGATGTCACCCTGACTTTCTCCCTGGCCCCGGATGAAAACGGCGGTGCCCCCGCCCTCAAGTCTCTGGGGGCGGAGGGGCATTGAATCGCTGGAGGCGGCTGGAAATGGCTCGTTTTGAGCGGCGGGGGTGGTGCCGGATATGGTGCATCTTTTCCCTGGCACCAGGCCGGGGCGGGGGGTAGGGACCGTGTTCCCCTTTGGGCCGCGGTGTATAGATTAGCGGGGCCCGGTTCAAATTATTATGCGAGAGATTACTTTTCAGTCGCTGACGCGACGCGCCGAGATCGGTTCAAATTGTTATGTGCTGGATACCGGCATGGCGCGTATCGCGCTGGATTCCGGGATGCACCCGAAGGAAAAAGCCTTCGATGCAATTCCGGATTTTTCCCTGCTGGAGGATGGCACCCTGGATGCGGTCATTCTAACCCATTCCCACCTGGATCACGTTGGCTCGCTGCCGATCATGATGCGGCGGAATCCGAAAGCGCCTGCCTACATGTCGCCGGTGACGGCGGAGTTCGCGGATGCCCTGCTGCACAATTCGGTGAATGTCATGACCTCCCAACGGGAGCAGGATGGGATCAAGGAGTATCCGCTTTTCACCCACCGCGAGCTGGATACCCTGACCAAACGCTTCCTGACGCGCCGCAATGGCACGCCATTTCAAGTGGGTGATACCGGTGTGAAGGCGGAGTTTTATGATGCCGGACACCTGCCGGGCAGTGTAGGGGCGTTGCTGGACATTGATGGACTAAAGGTTTTTTACTCGGGCGATGTGCAGTTTGAGGACCAGACGATTTTAAAAGGGGCGGATTTCCCCGAGGAGCATGTGGATGTGCTTATCCTGGAAAGCACCCGTGGAGCTGTGGAGCGGGATCCCGGCTACAGCCGCGCGGCGGAGGCCGACCGTTTGGCGGAGGTGATCTCCCGCACCATGGAGCGGGGGGGCAGCGTGCTCATTCCCGTCTTCGCCCTGGGCAAGACCCAGGAGATCCTGATGATGCTCCATCTGCTGAAAGGGCAGGGCAAGATCAAGGCCAACATCCCCGTGCACATTGGCGGCCTCAGCAGTAAGATGACGCAGATTGTGGATAAACACGCCAGCGAAGTGCGCCGGTTCCATGGCGGGTTCCGCCTGCTGGAATCCATGAATGGTCTGGTGAAATCCAAAAAAGGCGAGCGGGTCACGAAATGTCAGGCCGGCCGCATCTACGCCGTCAGCAGTGGCATGATGTCGGAATACACCGTGAGCAATGATCTGGCCCACCACTTTATCACCCAGCCGAAGAACGCGCTCTGCTTTGTCGGCTATGCGGATCCTGACAGCCCCGCCGGAGCCATCCTGGCGTCCCAGCCCGGAGCTGCCGTGAAGCTTTCCAATGCCCATCCGCCGGTGGAGCTGAATTGTGAGGTCGCCCGCTTCGACTTCAGCGGTCATGCGCCGCGCCGGGATCTGGTGGAATACGCCATCAAGCTGAGCCCCCGGAAAATCCTCCTGGTGCACGGCGATGGCCCAGCCCTGGATTGGATGGCGAAGACCCTCAGCATGGCCCTGCCGGATTGTGAAGTGCTGATCCCCTTGCCGGGCGAAAAGATTCCCCTGAGCTGAAACCGGCCGGCGCGCGGGGCAGGGAATGTCACGCGCGTCTGGACAGAGCGGCGGGACCGGCTACGTTTCAGGGATAATGATGCGTGGAATTTTTCTCATAATGGCGGCAACCCTGATGACTTCGATGGCAGCAGCGCCTTCCCCCTGGCCCAGCAACATGGACGAGGCCCAGGTGCCGCCTTTCGTTTTACCGGAACTCCTAAAGGCGGCAGACGGAAAGGCGGTGACCAGTAAGGACGATTGGCGGTGGAAGCGCCGGCCGGAACTGCTCGCCCTATTTGAACAGGAAATGTATGGCCAGGCCCCCGCCCGCCCGCCGCTGGCCTTTGCAGTGCTGGAAGAAGCGACCCCCGCGCTGGAGGGCAAGGCTTTGCGAAAACAAGTTAGAGTGTTCTTTTCCGGCCGGAAGGAAGGGCCCGCGATGGATGTGCTGATGTATGTGCCAGCCACGGCTTCCGGGCCGGTGCCCTTTTTCTGGGGATTGAATTTCAATGGGAATCACACCGTGTCCGCTGATGCAGCGATTGCCCTGCCGCGTCCGGCCCCGGCTTCCAGCGGCAAACCCCGCCTGAAACCGCTCAAGCCCGCTGAACGCGGTTCTGAAGCCAGCCGCTGGCAAATCGAGGCCGTGCTGGCCCA
Source organism: Akkermansia muciniphila (assembly GCA_945900785.1). GTDB lineage: Bacteria > Verrucomicrobiota > Verrucomicrobiia > Verrucomicrobiales > V1-33 > CAIZWU01. The sequence goes on along the minus strand of CAMDJM010000032.1, from coordinate 13,875 downwards.
TGGGTATGGCACCGCGACCGCCTGGTATGAGGACATCGATCCGGATTACGATGATGGCTTCCAAAATGGCGTGCATGCCTTGTTTCCTGAGATCGAAGCCAGGCGCGGTGGCACCACCTGGGGCAGTCTCGCGGCCTGGGCCTGGGGCCTGCGCGTGGGGATGGACTATCTGGTGCGGGAGCCCTGGTGTGATGCGGCCCGCGTGGGCCTGCATGGGCACTCCCGCCTGGGCAAAGCCGCCGTCTGGGCCGGGGCGCAGGATGAGCGGTTTTCCCTGGTGATTTCCAACAACAGCGGTTGCGGCGGAGCGGCATTGAGCAAGCGCTTCTTCGGCGAAAACGTGGGAGGCATCAATACAAACTTCCCTCACTGGTTTTGCTCCAACTATCATCAATGGAAAGGACGGGAGCCTGACATGCCGTTTGATCAGCATCAGTTGCTGGCCCTGGTGGCACCCCGGGGGCTGCTGGTGGGCAGTGCGGAGGAAGACCTGTGGGCAGACCCGGAGGGGGAGTTTCTCGCCGCCCGTGCCGCTTCGCCTGCTTTTGTGCTGCTGGGGGAGAAAGGCCTGGAGGCCCACTGGAAGCGGGAGAATTCCGCCATTTCCCAAGGGAATCCGGCGCACTGGCAGCGCCCGGGCAAACATGATGTGACAGACCAGGATTGGGAGCGCTGGATGAGTTTCGCCAGGAGCCGTTGGGGAAAATGAAAGGATCGCGCCGCCGTTTTATCCTGCAGGGGGCAGTGGCCCTGGTGGGCGCTGCTGTGCCCGGAGTCCGGGCCGCCGCGCTGGAGGATCTGCGCTTCCGCATCGCCACCGATGGCTGGGGCACCGCCGGGGTCGGGGAGATTGGACCGGTGCTGAAATCCGCTGCAGCCCTGCTGTGGAAATACTTCCCCAACGCCCGCCTCGAGCCCTTTGTCGTGGTGCGCGGGCGCGAGGGACCCATTGTTCACTATCAAAGGAACATCATGGGCGAGATCGTAATGAAGCTGGACACCCAGGACTACCTGTGGTGCCAGTATACCTATCAGTTTTCCCACGAATTTTGCCATATCCTGAGCGGCTTCCGTGAGGATGCGCTGAACCGGAACCGCTGGTTTGAGGAGACCTTGTGTGAGGTGGCTTCCCTCTTTGTCCTGCGCCGCCTGACGGATGCCTGGCAGGCCCAGCCGCCGGTGGAAGCCTGGCGCAACTACGCGCCGGAATTCCGTCGTTACGCGGAGGAAGTCATGGATAGCCGCAGCCGGATCGGCGAAGGACACCTTGGGGATTTTTACCGGAAGCACCGCAAAACCCTCGAAAACACCCCGCGCGAGCGCCCCCTGAATGGGGCCATGGCCCTGCCGCTGCTGGCCCTGCTGGAAGGCAGCCCGGATTCCTGGGAAGCCATTTCCTGGCTGAACAGCGCCCCCTCCCGGGAAGGTGATACCCTGGCGGACTATCTGAACCGCTGGCGTGCAGCGGTGCCCGCCCGGCACCGGGGCTTCGTGGAGGAAGTGTTAAAACTTTTTGGCCTGGCCTCTACCCACCGGGGGGGCTGATCCGTAGCGGCAATCCGCTGATTGAATCCTCCGGCGGGCCGCGTAAAAGTGCACTCCCATGCGTCACTTCACCCGTTCCATCGTTTGGTCAGGCTTCGTCCTCGCCTCCACTGCCCCGTTTTCCTCCGCTGCCCCATTCTACGCAGACCCACCGGACGAAACCCACCCTTGGGCGATCCATGATGACAACCGCCCGCAGCCCGCCCGCGTCGAGCCCGGCACCTTCAGCAGCCAGGAAAAGCCAGGCCAGCCTCCTTCCGATGCGATCGTGCTCTTTGATGGCACCGCAGCATCCCTGAAAAACTGGGCTTCTGACAAAGCTCCCGACCAGCCGACCAAGTGGGTGGTGGTGGATGGCAGCTTCCAATGCGTGCCCGGCTCCGGCTACACCCGCACCCGGCAGGAATGGGGCGATTGCCAGTTGCACGTGGAGTGGTCGGCACCTGCCAAGGTCGAAGGCAGCAGTCAGGGCCGCGGCAACAGCGGCATCTTCCCCATGGGCAAAGTGGAAGTCCAGGTGCTGGACAACTACAACAACCCCACCTACGCCGACGGCTTCGCCGGCTCCGTCTACGGCGTCAATCCTCCCATGGCCAATCCCCTCCAGGCCCCCGGTGCCTGGCAGGTCTACGATATCGTCTTCCGCCGCCCCGTATTCAAGGACGGCACCATGCTGGATTCCGGTTCCCTCACCGTTTTTGTGAATGGCGTGCTGGTGCAGGACCATACCCCGCTCGAAGGCGGGGGCGGCCACATGCGCCGCTCCTCCAACAAAGCTTTTCCTGACAAAGGTCCGCTCCAGCTCCAGGACCACGGCAACCCGGTGCGCTACCGGAACATCTGGTATCGCCCGCTTCCAGCCCGTGCCATCGAAGGCGGGGACGTCAGCCACATGAGTCCAGAGGCCACCAGGGCCAAACGCGAATCCCTCGCCGCCAGCCTCCGCGCCGATGCCGCCAAACAGCAGGGCACCATGAAGATGCTGAAGCTGATGGAATCCCTCGTTTACGCTCCGGATGCCGCCACCCTCGCCGGGACCACCCAGATGTCGGCAGCCTTTTTCGCTTCGGTGAAGGACCTGAGCACAGAAAAACTGGAAGCCCAAAAAGATGAGATCCGCAAGGTCTGGTCCGCCCTTCGCTATTGCTCCACCAAAAAAATCCTCGCCGCAGCCCTGCCTGAGGAAGCCGCCTTGGCTGACCTCATCGAAAAAGCTGGCTGGAACGAAAAGAAGAAATAGCCACGGACGCTGGCTCATGGGTTAAACTGCCAGTGAATGGATGCTCTGAACCGTAACAATGCCGGGCCCGTTCTGGTTTTCCAAAACCGGAAATCCGCGTTGGGCCCGCCCGGAGGGATATGACATTCCTGCCTTGTGCGGGCAAGGAGCCTATGGATTGAAAGGGGCGTGCCCCGATTTCCCTCCCCCTCCAACCTTTTCCAATACTGGCCGGCCTTGGTTGCGATGAGCGTCATGGCGCTGGCGGTCCAGGTCATCCTGCCCGGCATGGTGGTCACACTGGATGACGATTTTTGGTATCTGCGGTCTGTGGTGGAGACCATTCAGAAGGGCCGGCCCTGGACGGACGATTGGCTGACACCATGGGCTGCTTCGGCCACTGGCCTTTCGGCGCTGATCTTTCACCTCACCGGCAGCTTCACCCTGGCGATCCATCTGCAGTTGTCAGGAGCGGCGGGTCTGGCAGGCCTGGCACTGGTGCTGTTCCTCCAACGTCAGGGCATCCGGGGTCTCCCGGCCTGCAGCAGTGCCGTCCTGATCCTGCTGATGCCTGCGGTGCTATTCATGTTCCTCATGTTCACCGGAGTCGCGCTCTATATTGCCTGCCTGTGGTGGTGTCTTTTGCTGGCAGACCAACGGCGCTGGTTCTGGTTTCTTCTGCCCTGGGGAGTGGCCTTGGCATCACGGCAGAGTGCCATTGTCTGGCTGGCCCTGCCAGGCTGGGAGCTGCTCCAGGAGGGCTGGCATGCGCGCCGTTTTTGGGCCACCAACCGGCCGGTCCGCCGCCTGCTTTCCATGCTCGCCCTTGCGGGAGGAATCTTCCTTTTTCTCAAGGGGTTCATGAATCCTACCCCGGCCCAGAAATTGATCGTCGGCAGCCTCGGGGGTTCCTGGTGGAATGCTTTTCACCTCATGCCTCTGGGCCTCGGGGGGCTGGTTTGGCTGGCTGGGTGGGCCACGGCCAGTCTGATCCGCTGGCCATGGATGGCACCAGGGGAAGGGGGCGCGGTGCGGCACCGCATGGCAGCGTCAGTGGCGTTAGGTCTGGCCGGGGCGGCTGGAGCGTGGGCTTTCCACAGGTTCAGCAGCAATTCCCACGATGCGTATTATGGAGTTTGGAGTTCGTTCGCCTTTCCTGCCCTGGGAGCTTTGCTGGGCGTGGCTCTGGGAATGGCAGGCCAGCGTCCAAAAATAGCCCCATCCTGCGCCGCCCTGGGCTCCATCCTGCTCGTCGCCATGTATGGCGGGCGGTTTGAGTATTATTATTACGACAGCCTTTGCTTTGGGATCGCGGCTGGATTTCCGGCTTTCGCAGCACCTTGGAGGCCGGCTGACGTGAAAAGTCCGGCCGCCCGTTGGTTCCGGAACCCTGGCAAACTGGCTTTTGTCCTGACGTCCGTCCTCGCCGGCCTTTGGCATTCCGTCAGCATGGTGCTTTTGACGGCCCAGCAGAATAATGCAGCAGCCCTGATCACCCTCTATGAACAGTCCCTGCGGAGCGGAAAACTGCCTGCCAACCGGGTGGGGATGGCGACCTTTGGCTATCTGGGATGGCTGTTTCAGGATTACTACAGCCAGCACGAAGGCCAGGCGGAACCGGTCATCGGTGGGTTTTCCCGTTACGCCCAAGCCTGGGACGGCTCCCGGGGCACGGGAATTATCAGCAAACTGTCCCAATCCCGGGGGCCTTTTAGACCGCTGCTCCCCAGCCACAATACCGCCTCCCTGAAGAATGCTCCCGGCACCACCGCGCTGGCCAAGCTGAAGCAACCGCATTCCCTGCTGGGGCCAACGGAATACCATCTGAAAACCAGCCGGAATACTGAACCGGTGCAGCACAGCCAGACGGTGGACCTGAGCCAATATCAGCGCATTCCGTTTCCCCTCACCGATGAAGAATGGCGCAGCCTGATCAGGACGACTCCGTTGCCTGCCACCCCGGCCCATTAGCCATCCGGCGCAAAAACAAAGGAGGAACTCCGGTTTGTTTTCACAGCGCGATACGTAAGATCAGGGTATCCGGCCAACATTCCCTCATTCCCTCTGAAAACCCCCATCCCTGTTCAATTCATCAAGGGCAGCATCCTCCTGCCAGAAGCCGGATTGTGGCTGGACGCCCACCGTGGCCAGGGCCTTTCCTTTGTCTCCCATGCCCACGCGGATCATGTCGCGGGACATCAGAAAATGATCTGTTCGAAACCTACCGCCTATCTGTTAAAAGAGCGCTTTGGCTTCAAGGGGGAGATGATCGCCCTGGCATGGGATGAGCCATGGGACCACGCCGGGCACCGGCTGGTGCTGACCCCGGCAGGCCACGTGCTTGGCAGTGCCATGATCCATCTGACCCGACTGGGCGATGGGGCCACGCTGCTCTACACCGGGGATTTCAAGCTGCGCCATGGCCTGACGGCGGAGCCGGCGCGTCCTCTCCCGGCGGATACGCTGATCATGGAATGCACCTTTGGGCAGCGGCACTATCGCTTTCCGCCGCTGGAGCAGGTCCGCAGCACCATCCACCGCTGGTGTCAGGACGCCCTCGACCATGGGGAGACGCCGGTGCTGCTGGGCTACTCCCTGGGGAAGGCCCAGGAAATCCAGGCGGTATTGGCAGGCGGCGGTTTCAGGATCGCGGTGCATCCGCAGGTGGCCGGGATGAATGCTGCCTATGAGGCTCTGGGCATCACCTTGCCAGACTGGGAAAAATTTTCGGGGGAGGCGCCGGGCCGCGTGCTGGTCTTCCCGCCGCAGACCATCAAATCCACCCTCCTGCGGAAGGTAAAGCACAAGGTGGCCGCGATGGTTAGTGGCTGGGCCATCAACGCCGGAGCCCGCTTTTCCTACCAGGTGGATGAAGCCTTTCCCCTGAGCGATCATGCGGACTACGCGGAATTGCTGGAGCTGCCCGTCCTCGTGAAACCGGACACCATTCTAACCACCCACGGAAACAGCGCGGAATTCGCGCGGGACCTGCGGGAACGCGGCTGGAATGCGTGGTCGCTGGCCGGCACCGACCAGATGGAACTGGGCCTGGCCATGGTCCCACCCGGCGGGCCAGACGTGGCCGGGCCCGGCGCTCCTAACTCTTCCACCACCCCCACCGTGCCGGAAGCCCCGGACTCGTTTGCGGCCTTTTGTGCCACTGGCGAATCCGTGGCCGCAGCCTCCGGACGCCTGAAAAAAACGGAGCTGCTGGCAGCCTGGTTCCAGAGCCTGACAGATCCAACGGCCCTGGCGGTGGCGGTGCGTTTTCTGGCCGGCAAACCCGCTGCCAGCCGCGAGCAACTGCAGGCCATGGGCACCGGCTGGGCCATCATCCGCCTCGCTCTGCTGGAAGCCACCGGCATGAACCGCGTGCGCTACAAGGAAATCTCGAACGCCCAGGCAGACGCCGGCCGGACCGCGTTTTTGGTTATGTCACAAGGACTGGAGGCCGGCGCAGCCACGCCCCCGCCAGCCCCTTGGACCCTGCAGGAGGTGCAGGCACTTTTCGACCGCATCCGCCTCGCCAAAGGCCCCTCGCGGAAGTCGGCCCTGCTCACTGCGGCCTTCCGCAGCCTGCCACCGCTGAGCGCCCAATACGTAGTGAAAATCCTCACTGGCGATACCCGCCTCGGCTTGAAGGAAGGCCTCCTTGAGGAAGCCATCGCCGCCGCCTTCGAGGTGGACGCAGAAGCAGTCAGGGAAGCGCATATGCTATGCGGCGATCTCGGGGAAACCGCCCAGCGTGCCCTGGCCGGGACGGTGCACGAAACTGCCATGCGCCCCTTCCAGCCGGTGAGGGCGATGCTGGCCAGTCCGGAAGACTCCGCCGACGCCGTTTGGCAGCGGCACAGCCCTGCCGGCGGCCCCGTCTGGCTGGAGGATAAATACGATGGCATCCGCGCCCAACTGCATGTGGCTCATGGCCGTGCCGCTATCTTTTCGCGGGATCTGCGGGAGATGGCGGGCGAATTTTCCGAAGTGCTGGCACGGGCGGCGGAATTCAGTCAGGAGGTGGTGCTGGATGGCGAGATCATCGCCTGGGCCGAGGGGCGGCGGCTGAACTTTTTCGATCTCCAAAAACGCCTCGGACGGCGCGAACCGGACCTCTTCATGCCGCAGGAAGTGCCCCTGCGGTTTGTCATCTTTGATTTGCTATGGCTGGCAGGCCGCCCCCTGCTCCAGGAACCCCTGCGCGAGCGCCGCCGCCTCCTCGAGGAACTCCGCCTGCCGCCCGGTTTTGAGAGGCTGGAAGTCATCCATGCCAACTCGCCGGAAACCGTGCAGGCAGCTTTCAATGCTTCCAAAGCCCGGGGCAACGAGGGCCTGATCGCGAAGGATCCTGACAGCCCCTACGCCGCCGGCCGGCGCGGCAAATCCTGGCTGAAATTGAAGACCAGTTCCCTCAGCCTGGATGTGGTCGTGGTCGCCGCCGAGCAGGGCCATGGCAAACGCAGCCACGTCCTGAGCGACTACACCTTTGCCGTGCGCGACACCCGCAGTGGAGAGTTGAAAGTGATCGGCAAAGCCTACAGCGGCCTGACCGATCTGGAGATTGAGGAACTGACCGCGCACTTCAAGGAGCATACCCTGGCCGGGGATGAGCGCCGCCGCACCGTGGTGCCGAATCTGGTGCTGGAAATCGGTTTTGACAGTATCCAGGCCAGCAAGCGGCATAACAGCGGACTCTCCCTCCGCTTTCCCCGCATCAAAGCCATCCGGCGCGATAAAACGCCCGATGACATTGATACTCTGGAGACAGCCCGAAAAATGGCGCAGTTGCTATAATTCAGCGGTTTCATCCCTGGTCCGGCCTCAACACACCTCCACTCCATCACGGCACCCCCGGCGTGCCAAAGCCCCAGGCCAATTCCGGGTAGGTCACCTCACCCCACCGCGCCTGCCGGGCGGCGATTTTCCGGCCGCCCAGGTGCTCATATAATCCTGACACCGGATTTGCCGCATGGGACCACAGATAAAACGCCCGCCCTTCCCAATGGTCCAGCAGCGCCTGCCAAAGCTCCCGCCCCCACCCACGTCCCTGGGCCTCCTTCAACAGGTAAAGAGTGTAAACTTCCGCCCCGTATCCCATGGCAGACTCCCGCGCCGGACCCGCACTGGCATATCCGACCGCCAGGCCCTCTGGATCTTCCAGCAAAAAGACCAGATCCAGTGGCCCCGCATATTGCAGCACTGTCTGCCAGGTGCGCTGCCACTCCGCGAGCGCCCCATCCCTGTCCAGCAGCGCCTCCGGCAGCAGTCCCCGGTAAGTCTCCCGCCAGGTCTGAACATTCAGCGCCGCCAGCACCGGCACATCCGCCAGGGAGGCGCGGCGGATCCTACCAGAGGGGAAACGGGCGGTCATTCCCCAGACCATGCCGCCGATCCAGCGGGGCGAAAGGCCGATGCGCTGCCTTGGCTGCTTCCCTGACGGGACTCTTGGCGTATCTTAATTAGAATAGTTCTTGATAAAGAAAACTTCCTTCCTACTCTCTGCCATGGCCCGTAAGAATTTCCCTGATCCCACCGACCTCACTCCGTCGGGCGAAGGCGGCCTCGCGCTCGGCCCCGAATTCCGTCTCACCAAGCAGCGGCGTGAGGTTTTTGAAGTCCTCACCGCCCAGCGCGACCACCCCACTGCCACCGAGGTCTTCATGCGCGTGAAGGAAAAAGTCCCCGGCATCTCCCTCGCCACCGTCTACAACTGCCTCGAGACCCTCACCCACAGTGGCCTCGTCCGCCAGGTGAATCTCGACCGCTCTCCCTCCCGCTACTGCCCGAATCTGGAAGATCACGCCCACTTCCACTGCGAATCCTGCGGCCACATCACTGACATCGCCATACACGACCCCTGCGCCCTCCAGGCCGCCCTCGCTCTCCCCCCCGGCACCCACATCCACCGCACCGAAATCGCCCTCCGCGGCCACTGCCCCACCTGCACCCCATCCGCCAAAGCCCCCCAAAACTAAAAACCTCCCCCTAATTTTTTAATTTCCCCATTTTCCAATTTCCCCATTTCCCCATGCATCTCGAAATCAAAGACCTCCACGCCAGCATCGGCGACAAAGAAATCCTCAAAGGCCTCACCCTGACCATTCCCAAAGGCCAGGTGCACGCCATCATGGGGCCGAACGGTTCCGGTAAATCCACTCTCAGCAAAGTGCTCGCCGGCCATGAAGACTACACCGTCACCAGCGGCACTGTCCTGATGGATGGTCTCGACCTCCTCGCCATGCCGATCGACGAGCGCAGCCGCGCCGGCTTCTTCCTTGCCTTCCAATACCCCATGGAAATCCCCGGCGTCAGTAACGCCAACTTCCTCCGCGCCGCCCTTCAAGCCCGTCTCCCCAAAGGCACCCCCATCGACGCCGTCGCCTTTTACAAACAACTCTACGCCCAGATGGACCTCCTGAGAATGGACCGCTCCTTCACCAGCCGCAGCGTCAACGAAGGTTTCTCCGGCGGCGAGAAAAAGCGCAACGAAATCCTCCAGATGGCCATGCTCCAGCCCACCTACGCGGTCCTCGACGAGACCGACTCCGGCCTCGACATCGACGCCCTCAAAATCGTCTCCGACGGCGTCAACGCCATGCGCAGCAGCCTCCGCGGCATCCTCCTCATCACCCACTACCAGCGCCTCCTCGATTATATCAAGCCCGACGTCGTCCACGTCATGGCCGACGGCCAGATCATCAAATCCGGTGGCCCGGATCTCGCTCTGGAACTCGAAGAACGCGGCTACGACTGGCTCACCAAAGCGGCGGCCTAGCTCCAGAAAAAATAGGCCCTATAGGCTCCATAAGCCATATCCTTCAGTTAAACGAACTTCCAAAATATGATCACTTCACCGTTTACAGCGATCTGCGTCCAGCGCGACGACTGGTGGGTCGGCTGGATTGAAGAAATCCCCGGCGTCAACGCCCAAGAGCGGACGAAGCCGGAACTCCTCGTCTCCCTGAAGGAAATCCTGACGGAAGCGCTGGCTTTCAATAGGGAGGACGCACGTGCTGCCGCCGGTCAAAACTACACTGAAGAGCCGCTGGCGGTATGAAGCGCCGGGAGTTCATCCAACACCTAAACCAATGCCAATGTCACCTCATCCGCGAAGGAGGAAACCACTCCTGGTGGGGTCATTCTGGAAATCGCACCCGAAGTGCTGTTCCCAGACATTCTGAAATCAACGACCTCCTCATCCGCAAAATCTGCCGCGACCTTCAAATTTCCCAACCCTGACTTTAAAATGAACTCCACCCTCATCCCCGATTCCGACCTCGACACCGCCACGATGCAGGCGGTCGATATCGACCGCACCGCCGGTGACTTTTCCTACCCGGAAAATCACAAATTCGATGCCGGCGTAGGCCTGAGCGAGGCCACCATCGACTACATCTCGGACGTCAAAAACGATCCCGACTGGGTCCGCGATTTCCGGAAGCGTGCCCTCAAGGTCTTTTGGGAAAAACCCATGCCCACCAACTGGGCCACCAAGGACCTGGAGAACATCGACTTCAGCAAAATCCGCTATTACCTCAGCAGCGGCTCCACCCCCGCCCGCTCCTGGGACGATGTGCCGGAAGAAATGAAGCAAACCTTCGAGCGCCTCGGCATCCCCGAGCAGGAGCGGAAATTCCTCGCCGGCGTGGAAGCGCAATTTGACAGCGAAGCCGCCTATTCCAACATCCAAAAGGCCGTCAGCGACCAGGGTGTCATCTTCGTCAACAGCACCGAAGGCCTCAAGGAACACGCCGAGATCTTCCGCCCCTGGTTCGGCAAAGTCATTCCCACCGGCGACAACAAATTCTCCGCCCTCAACAGCGCCGTCTTCTCCGGCGGTTCCTTCATCTACGTGCCCAAAGGCGTCAAAGTGAAGCATCCGCTCCAGGCTTACTTCCGCATCAACTCCGAAAACTTCGGCCAGTTTGAGCGCACCCTCATCATCGTCGATGAAGGCGCGGAAGTGATGTATATGGAAGGCTGCACCGCGCCGAAGTTCACCACCAGCACCCTTCACAGCGCGGTCGTCGAACTGGTCGCCATGAAGGGGGCGAAGATCCAATACGTCACCGTCCAGAACTGGTCCAATAATGTCTTCAACCTCGTCACCAAACGCGGCATCGCCCACGAGGACGCCGAGGTGAAATGGATCGACTGCAACATCGGCAGCCGCCTCACCATGAAATATCCGGGGGTGATCATGAAGGGCAAACGCGCCCGCGGCGAAGTCATCAGCATCGCCCTCGCCAACAACGGCCAGCACCAGGACACCGGGGCAAAAATGATCCACGCCGCCGACGAAACCACCTCCAACGTTGTCAGCAAATCCATCAGTGTCGGAACCGGCCGCAGCACCTACCGCGGCCAGGTCCACATTCCGAAGCATCTCAAAGGCTGCAAAAACAACACTGAGTGCGACGCCCTGCTCATCAACTCCCACAGCCGCACCGACACCTACCCCGCCATCACCGTCCGCGGCAACCAGCACGCCACCCAGCACGAAGCCAGCGTCAGCCAGGTCAGCGCGGAACAGGTCTTCTACATGCAGCAACGCGGCCTCAGCGAAGGCGAAGCCATGAGTCTTTCCGTGAACGGTTTCGTCAACGATTTGGTGCGGGAATTCCCCATGGAATACAGCGTGGAATTGAAGCGGCTGATTGATTTGGAAATGGAAGGGTCGGTTGGTTAGCCAACGAGCCGCTATTTATCTCAATTGAAGTAACCGGGATGTCTGCCGAAAAAATTGCTCGAAAAGCTCTGTGGCTCCTGTTTTTCGGTCTGCTGACCGCAGGATTGTTCCATTCGCTGAATCGTTGGCCTCTAATCACCGGTTGGCTTTCCATGTTGTTCATGTCCGCCTTTTTATTCCGCTTGGTATTCAAAAGTGCCGGCGAGGTAAAACGGAATCATCTGCGACTCCTAAAAAGCAATGAACGCGTAAACGAACGGATTTCCCGCATTCTTCCCGATCGTCAAATTCCCAGCAGCAAGCCATGAACCAACAGGACATCGACCGCCGCAGCTTGGTGACGCACCGCATCATCGCCGCGCGGTTCCGTGCCCAGCCCGAATTGATAGACAGGGTGCATGCCAACCTGGCACGGTGGACCCCTGAGGAGGGTCGACATTCTGTCGACCCGTGCCGCGCGGACAGAATGTCCGCCCTCCTCACTCTGACCGCTGACTTCTGACCTCCTTCCCCCGCCCGCCCCTTTTCCCATGTCCCCCGTCACCCTCGAATCACCCCCAACCCCCTTTGTGAGATCTGTATTTCTTGATGCCCCGTCGTGGAATCATGCCGGCCTGCCCGCGTGGTTCGTCCAATCCCAGCGCACCGCATGGGAATCTTTTACCAACCTGCCCATGCCGGGCCGCCGCGATGAATCCTGGCGCTTTGCGGACCTGAAGCTCCTCTCTTTCGACGCCTTCACCGCGCCTACCGGCAGCCCCGACGGCGCATCCGCTCCCACGCCTGCCCCCGCCAGCACCCTGGAAAAAACCGCTGCCCGGCTCGTCTTTGTGAACGATACCCTCGTCAGCAAGGACATCACCGATCCCGCCGTCCAAGTCCTCACCCTTACCGAAGCCCTCGCCCAGCACGGCGATCGCCTCGAATCCATCCTCACCACGACCAGCACCGGCCTTGGCAGCGAAAAATTCGCCGCCCTCCACCAGGCCCAGTTGCGCGACGCCGTCGTTATCATCGTCCCTGCCAACACCGAAATCGCCGACCCGGTCGAAATCATCCATTGGCTCACCGGCGAAAACAGCGCCGCCTTCCCCCGCACCATCATCCTGACGGAACACCACGCCAAGGTCACCGTCCTCGAGCACCACCTCAGCCAGGACGACACCGCCGGCTTCAGCCTCGGTGCCGCCCAGATCATCGCCGCGGACGCCTCCGCGATCAACTACGCCCTGCTCAATCAGCGGAACGCCGCCAGCAAATCCATCCACCTGTCCACCGTCTCGACGGGCCGCGATGCCAGCGTGCGCCACAGCCTCTTCAACCTCGCCGCCGGCTGGACCCGCACCGAGTGCCGCAGCCTCCTCACCGGCCCCGGCAGCCGAAGCGAAATGTTCAGCGTCGCCCTCGCCGCTGGAAATCAGGAGATCGACCAACGCACGCTTCAGGATCACCTCAGCCCGAACAGCTACAGCGATCTCCTCTACAAAAACGTCCTCTTCGACACCGCCAAAACCATCTTCGCCGGGCTCATCAAAGTCGATGACGGCGCACAAGGCACCGATGCCTATCAAAAGTGCCGCAACCTTCTCCTCAGCGACACCTGCGAGGCCAACTCCATGCCCGGCCTCGAAATCAACGCCGACCAGGTCAAATGCAGTCACGGCAGCACCACCGGGCGCATTGCCGAGGACGAACTCTTCTACTTCGAATCCCGCGGCATCTCCCGCCCCGATGCCGCCCGCCTCATCGCCGTCGGCTTCGCCAACGAAGTCACCACCAAAGTCGGTCACGACGCCATCGAAGCCATCCTCACCACTGCTATCGAATCCCGCTTCGCTGCCCAGGCCTGACCGCCGCAAAAAGAATCACGCGACGCCGCTTTAACACAGCGCCCCAAGTCTGAGTAGCACTCCAATACGCCGTCAGCACAATACGCCGTCAGCAGGACGGGTATGCCATTGGGCTTTCCTGGAAGAAAAACCACCTCCATCATAATTTGCCAGGGACAGGTTGGCAAAGTGAACCCGCAACCAAGGCTCTTGGCTGACGGCTGACGCACAGTCACCTTCCCTCCGGAGGTGAACGGATTGTCACCTGCGGCGGCGTTGTGCAGCTTTACATCCGCTTTACAAATTGAACGCTGTTTCCGGGTAGGGTGTCCGAACCACCTAAAGCCGCCTGACGCCACATCAGTATTTTCCTCCTTACCCGTCAGGAAACCGCTACAATCCCACCGTTCCTTTCAGCTATGAAAATCCGACAACTCCCCCGTCTTGTCTTTCTAGCAGCCTGTCTGACTTAAGTTTCCAAGGTTGGGCTATGGTAATTACGAATAAATATATATATTTTTGAATTGCCCGGTCTTTTATTCACTGGGTTCTTTTCGTGAAAATAAAGGGGTGACTTTTTGAGATCTTTCCCACCCCGG